>CAJJPW010000052.1 GCA_905193725.1 uncultured Eubacteriales bacterium | reverse complement strand
CTGCGGCACACCTGCCGGAGCCGGCTTGATGCCCTTTAGCCTGAAGTTTCCAATCAGCTTATTGTCCCTTGCAAACTGCCTCTCACCCTGCAGTACCTTTATATCCACAGAGGTCTGGAAGCTTCCTGCAGTTGTAAAAATCTGGCTGTATCTCGTGGGAATAGTCGTATTTCTGTCAATAATTTTGGTTGAGACACCACCAACTGTCTCAATTCCGAGTGAAAGCGGTGTGACATCCATCAGTATAATCTCTGCCGCACTACTGCCTGCGACAATTGCTCCACCGAGCTTGCCACCCTGTACTGCTGCACCGAGTGCCACGCACTCGTCAGGATTCAGGTTGTGTGAAGGCTCTTTTCCTGTAATTCTTCTGACCTCCTCAACAACAGCCGGCACACGTGTAGAGCCTCCTACCAACAGCACCATTCCAAGCTCTGCTGCGGAAATCCCCGCATCTGAAAGTGCCTGATTTACCGGAATGGCCGTTCTCTCCACCAGATCCTTTGTTATCTCATTAAACTCAGCCCTTGTGAGGTTCATCTCCATGTGGACCGGCTGTCCCTTTACAGTGGTGATAAACGGCAGGTTGATATTGGTCTGCATCACGCCAGAGAGCTCGATCTTGGCCTTTTCTGCCGCTTCTTTGAGCCGCTGCATCGCCATTTTATCTCCAGAAAGGTCGATACCATTGGACTTTTTAAACTCGCTTACCATCCAATCCATCACTTTTTGGTCAAAGTCGTCGCCGCCCAACCGGTTGTTACCGCTGGTAGCTAACACTTCGATAACGCCGTCGCCAATCTCCAAGATGGAGACGTCAAAGGTACCGCCGCCCAGGTCATACACCATAATCTTCTGGCTATTGCCCTTCTCTAGACCATAGGCCAGTGCCGCTGCTGTAGGCTCGTTGACAATACGCAGCACTTCCAAACCTGCAATTTTGCCGGCATCTTTGGTAGCCTGACGCTGTGCGTCGCTGAAGTACGCTGGCACTGTGATAACCGCTTGGGTAACCGGCTCTCCCAAATACGCCTCTGCATCTGCTTTGAGCTTTTGCAAGATCATAGCGGAGATCTCCTGAGGGGAGTAGGTCTTTCCGTTGGCGCTCACCCTTCTATCCGAACCCATATCTCTTTTAATGGAGATAATGGTGTTTTCTGGATTGGTAACCGCCTGACGCTTTGCCACCTGCCCTACTAAACGTTCTCCTGTATTTGAAAAAGCCACTACCGAAGGGGTTGTACGTCCGCCTTCAGCGTTTGGAATGACTACCGGCTCGCCGCCTTCCATTACTGCTACACATGAGTTTGTCGTACCCAGGTCGATACCAATTACTTTACTCATTCTTTATTCCTCCTTAATAAATGTTTCAAATTTTGTTGTTTTCTTCTTTTCATTAATTGGTCACTTTTACAAGAGCATATCGTATCACTCTGTCTTTAAATTGATATCCCTTTTGAAGAACCTCTTTTACAATGCCGCTCTCTTCTCCCTCTTCTTTCTCCACCTGCATCACAGCGTGGTGAAAAGCAGGATCAAAGGGCTGGCCATCGCACTTGATTTCGCTGACTCCCAGTCCGCTTAGAATGTCCATCAGCTGGCGCAATACCATCTCCACTCCTGTCTTAAAGTTCTCATCCGTTGTCTCAGATGCCATTGCTCGCTCCAGGTTATCTATGGCGGGCAGAATTGCCGCGATCACATCGCCAGCTCCGTTGGCATAAGAACTGGCCGATACCTGTGCGTTTCTCCGCTTATAATTTTCAAAGTCCGCTCTTTCTCTCTTGAGGGCGTTTAAGTACTCCTCATTTTGCTGTTTTAATTGCTCTAGCTCCTTATTCCCTCTGCCGTGCCAAATTCCCTTTTTGGCCTGTTTGCCACTTTCCGGCTGCTTTTCACTTTCCTCTCCAGCTTTTCCATCGTCAGTCTCTTCTGGTGAGGATTGTTCTTCCGGCTCAGCCGCTTGCGTTTTCTCTTCCTTTTCCTGTGTATCCGCCTCTTGCGCGGCGCCATTTTCTTGCTTTACTTCATCGTTTTTTTCGCTCATGTCAAACTCCTGTCTATTTATTCATTATCGTGAGGGTTATGGTCCAAATAATAGGAGAGAATTTGGTTCATACTCTTGCCTACATAACTTAAGACCGAGAGCACCCTCCCATAATTCATCCTGGTGGGGCCAATTACGCCAAACGAACCAATCGTGTTATCCCCTATTTTGTAAGTAGCCGTCACAATGCTGGATTCCTGAAGTGGCTGCTGTTCATTTTCCTTGCCGATGCTGATGGTAAACTCCATGTTCGTGGCCTTTTTTAGCATGGAAAATAGCACATCTTTGGTCTCTAAGGCCTCTAAAAAGTTCTTCGCCTTATCCACATTCTTGTATTCAGGATAGTAAAAGATATTTTGAGCGCCTCCCAGCACCACATCTTTTCTCCCTCTGGAATAGAGGTTTTTCTGCAAGCTGGAAATCACATCGTCAATCAGAGAGCGCTGTAACTTCATATCTTTATGCAGCAAATCGTCAATAGATTGCACCGCTTCTTCTAGGGTGAGCCCCCGGACTCGAGCTGTCAGCAGATTGGATAGTTGATCCAAATGCCCCTCTTCCATATCTGCCGAGATATTGATGACCATATCCTTTATCATCCCGGTGTTGGTAACCAAGATGATCATGGCTTTGTTCTCCATGATTTTGACAATTTGGATACGGCGCAATTGCACCTCGCTTAACTGAGGTAAAAGCACCATAGATACGTATTTTGTAGCTTCTGAGAGCGCTTTTGCCGTGGTCTCCACAATGTCCTCAATCTCTCCCATTTTGCTGTTAAAATACTGGCGGATGATCTTCGCATCTTCCGGCCCAATTTTGCTGATGTTCATCAGCGTGTTCACATATAGGCGATACGCCTGATCAGATGGTATTCGCCCCGCCGAAGTGTGGGGAGAAACCAAATACCCCATCTCTTCTAGGTCTGCCATTTCATTTCGTATGGTAGCCGAAGAACAGCTGATATCATCCATCTTAGAGAGAGTTCTCGAACCTACAGGGATTCCCGTGGCAATATAGTCGTCGATAATCGCCCGCAGAATCTTCAGTTTTCTGTCTGTAAGTTCCACTGTATCTTCTCGCCTCCATTTTTGTTAGCACTCTCTTCATGCGAGTGCTAATTCAATACTATAAAAATACCACTTCCCATTTTAGTTGTCAATAGGTTTTGGGCAACTTTTCCTCTCATTTGCGATGTTTACAATTTATTCGCAATTTTACATTGCACCGTCTGTAGACAGCCTTTCGTGCGGCATCTATCCTGGATCATTTTCCCATTATCATGGGGAATTTTAGAGGATTCTCTTGCTCTTGTGTGTATCAAATGCTCGATTCTGCCGCTACTACATTGGCACCTTCAAACTTCGCTGGGTGAGAAAGCATTTCCTGCTCTCCTTTTGCCAAAGCAAATTTTGCTAGTCAAAGCCATTGCGGGTCAAAAATTCCGGATCAGCTCCACCACCGCCGCGTTTTGTACTGCCAAACCCCGCCGGGTGAGAAAAAATCTGTCTCCCTCTTCCACTGCTAAACCGTTTTTTTTCAGTAACCCCATAGAGGGAATTATTTTCTCCACATACCTCCGGCCGAAGCGTCTGGTGAAATCCCCTAGGTCCATCCCCATGGTCTTGCGCAGCTGGAGCATGATGTACTCCTCTACATCCTCCATCTCCGTCAGCTGGTCTACCTGCTCCGGCGCATATCCGGCGTTTTCTCCCTCTAGACAAGCCAGATATTCTCCCAGGCGAGTTCCGTTGGCAAACCGCACATTGGGCACTCCTGTCAGATAGGAATGCGCTCCAACGCCCAGCCCTAAATAGTCTTCCAAATCCCAATACTTGAGATTATGGCGGCTCTCAAACCCTGGGCGGGCGTAGTTGGAGATCTCGTATCGGGCAAATCCCCGCTCGGCCAAATAGCGGCAGATCAGCTCTTCCATCTGCAGCTCCAGTTCTTCCTCTGGCAGAGTTAGCTTCCCCTCTTTTTTCCATCTGGCGAACATCGTCTGCTCCTCTACCTTGAGCCCATAGGCGGAAACGTGCTGCACACCTAAATGGACCGCCTCCTCCAATGTTTGTTCCAGCTGCTCTAGCGTCTGACCCGGCAGCCCGTACATGATGTCTACGCTGATGTTCTGGATTCCCGCTGTGTGTAACACATCCACCGCGATTTTCACATCCTCTGGAGAGTGTTTTCTGCCCAGCTGTTGAAGCAGCGCCCCATCTGCGCTCTGCATCCCCAGGCTCACCCGATTGATTCCCAATTTCTCATAGAGCCTCCCTTTGGACTGTGTAAGTGTGCCAGGGTTGGCCTCAATGGTGAATTCCCCACCGGGTTTTATGGGAATGTAGCAGGCAATCCCCTCCACCAGCCGTTCCAAAGACTTCTCAGAAAGCAAAGAAGGCGTTCCACCGCCCAAATAAACGGTGTCCGCCATCATCTCTCCCCAAGTTTTGGTCTGTTCTCTCGCTTCTTTCACCACACAGTCCACATACCGCTCTGCTTTTTCCATCTGCCCCACATAAGAGGTGAAATCACAGTAGTAGCATTTGCTCTGGCAAAAGGGAATGTGAATGTATAATCCTATGTTCCTCAAGCCTTCTCCTCTCAAATGGATTCTTTGCTGACACCCATTTAATCCATCTTCAGCACTGCCATAAAGGCCTCAGAGGGCAATTCCACCGAGCCAATTTGCCGCATCTTCTTCTTTCCCTCTTTCTGCTTTTCCAGCAGCTTTTTCTTCCGGGTAATGTCGCCGCCATAGCACTTGGCCAGCACGTCCTTGCGGAGCGCCTTTACCGTCTCCCGGGCGATGATCTTTCCGCCAATTGCCGCCTGAATGGGGATCTCAAACATCTGCCGTGGGATGACCTCTTTGAGCTTTTCCGCAATACTCCGTCCTCTCTGGTAAGCCCGGTCCTCGTGGACAATGAGAGAAAGGGCGTCGCAGATCTCTCCGTTGAGCAGAATATCCAGCTTCACCAGCTCGCTGCGCTGGAATCCCTTCACTTCATAATCCAGTGAGGCATATCCTCTGGTTCTAGACTTTAACATGTCAAAGAAATCGTAAATGATCTCGTTGAGTGGGATGTCGTAGTGGAGCACCACCCTGGTTTCCTCTAGGTATTCCATGTTGATGAATACCCCTCGCTTCTCCTGACACAGCTCCATCACCGCCCCTACATAGGTATCCGGCGTCATCACGCTCACCTTGGCGATCGGCTCCTCCATGTAGTCGATTTCCGCCGGTGCCGGCAAGTTAGTGGGCGAGGTCACCGTGAGCATGGTTCCATCCGTCTTAATCACATGGTAACTCACGCTAGGGGCTGTAGTCACTAAGTCCAGGTCAAACTCCCGCTCCAGCCGCTCCTGAATGATCTCCATGTGTAGCAGCCCCAAAAATCCACAGCGGAAACCAAATCCCAGCGCTGCCGATACCTCTGGCTCAAACATCAACGAGGCGTCGTTCAGCTTTAACTTTTCCAGGGCGTCCTTCATATCGTCATATCGGGCCCCATCGGCTGGGGAAATTCCACAAAACACCATGGGCGTTACCGCCTTGTATCCTGGCAACGGCTCTTGAGCGGGATTTTCGGCGGAAGTTACGGTATCTCCCACCCGAGTATCCTCCACGTTTTTGATGCTGGCGGCAATATACCCTACATCACCCGGGTATAGTGCCTTGCCCACCACCAAATTGGGGTTAAAATACCCCACTTCTGTGACTTCGTAGTTCTTTTGAGTGGCCATAAAGCGGATGGGCATCCCCTGCTCCACTTTGCCCTCTTTAATGCGCACGTAGCTGATGGCCCCTTTATAGTTGTCGTAATACGAGTCAAACACCAGCGCCTTTAAGGGCTTACTTTCATCGCCGCTGGGTGCGGGCAGGTAGTCCACAATGGCATCCAGCACGTCCTTGACCCCTTCACCGGATTTTGCGCTGATTCTGGGAGCATAGGAGGTATCCAGCCCCAACACATCCTCAATCTCCTTGCAGGTCTCTTCGATTCTGGCGCTGGGCAGGTCGATCTTATTGATCACCGGCAAGATCTCCAGGTCGTTATCCATGGCAAGATACACGTTCGCCAGTGTCTGGGCTTCAATCCCCTGGCTGGCGTCCACCACCAAAATAGCGCCCTCACAGGCAGCCAGTGATCTGGACACCTCATAGGTGAAGTCCACATGACCCGGAGTGTCGATCAGGTTAAACACATACTCCTGTCCATCCTTTTCATAGAACATGCGAACGGCCTGGGACTTGATGGTGATTCCCCTCTCCCGCTCTAAGTCCATGGTATCTAACAGCTGATCCGCCATATCCCTCTTGGAAACCGTCCCGGTCATCTCGATCAGCCGATCTGCCAAGGTGGATTTCCCGTGGTCAATGTGGGCAATGATACAGAAATTTCGTATATTTTCTTGCTTAATGTGGTCCATTCTATGCCTCCAAATTAATCTGACAAAAATATAATACCTTGCCCTCTGTAAAAAATCAACAGCAGAATACCGCCACACCCTGGAAAATGTGTTATACTGAAAGAGTAAAATATGTAAGCTCTTCATGAGGTTAAATCGGATTCAAATACAGGAGGAATGACAATGGATATGGAAAAGCTCGTCCAAATACTGGAGAACAAAGGGTTCCACGCCGCCTATTATCAGGATGTGCAGCAGCTCCGCAGCAAGGTGCTGGAAGTATTGGAAGAAGATCACACCATAGGATTCGGCGGTAGCGTGACGCTGGAGCAGACAGGGATCCTAGATGCCCTGTGCCAGACGGATAAAACCCTCTACAGCTTGGCGCTGGAAAAGAAAAAGGAAAACGGCAATATTGCAGGGGTGCCCAAATTAGGGCTCACAGCAGATGCGTATCTCTCCTCCACCAATGCCCTGACCCTAGAGGGGGAGCTGATTAACATTGACGGCCGCGGCAACCGGGTTGCTGCCCTGACCTATGGGCCGGATAAAGTCATCGTCGTCTGTGGCACCAACAAAATCGTGCCCGACTATAAAGCGGCGATCGATCGGATCAAAAAAGAGGCCTGCCCAAAAAACGCAAGACGCTTGGGCCTAAACCTCCCCTGTGCTAAGACTGGCAAGTGCTTTGACTGCAATCAGCCAGAGCGCATATGCCGCACCATCAGCATCATCCAGTCCCCACACCCTTCTAGAGAGTTCTACGTTTTTATCCTAGAGGGCAACTTTGGCTATTAATCTCTTTCCAATATTTACAATCGTCTTCGTTTCAAGGCTCCATTGGGAGCCTTTATTTTTGTAAACTACTTCTATCTCTTACCTGTTTTCGCAGCCCGTTATCCTTTTCACAATCCGCACCGATACATCCCTTTTTCGATCATAAAAAAAGCCCAGCTGGCACTCAAACACCATCCGGACTTTATTTCCCTCAAACCTTGCTGCTCCTATTCGACGAATTTTACTGCCGTACCATAGGCCATGACTTCTGCCGCGCCATTCATCACCTCTGAGGATACATAGCGGATATTCACCACTGCATCTGCACCTAGACGTTCTGCCTGCTCGGTCATCCTCTTGGTGGCAATTCCCCGGGCTTCTTCTAGCATTTCCGTATAACTTTTGACCTCGCCACCTACTATTGTCTTCATGCCCGCCATAAAATCCTTGCCAAAGTGTTTGGTCTGTACCACACTGCCCATTACGAGACCTAGCGTCTCCAGTTTCCTGCCCGACACATAGTCAGTGTTTACTAGGATCATATTCCTCTTCCTCCTTCAGCTCTTTTATTTTATTGGATGCCCATCCTAACATCAATCCCGCTATTAAAATGCCTAAAATCCCTACTGGTAGAAAAAATATACCCCTGGTCGTATAAAAAAAGGAAAAAACTCCAATGGTCAAAAATAATAACATCAACAGTGAGCAGACAATTATCGTGATTACCATCATTTTTTTCTTTTTCATTTTATTCTGCTCCATAAGTATTTATTGTGGCCGCAACAAAGGCCGATTATTATCACACATCAGTGTATACTTAGTTTTATTATACTATGCATCTTACACATCTGCAACGATAAAAGGCCTTTGGAAAAAAGTTCTTTTTATCGGCTGTCGATCTTTCAGAACTCTCTTTCCTCCGGCCTTTCCTTTTACTTTATGTTCGGTTTTTATCCGTTCTATCTATGGGCTTTTACACTGGATGCACTTTGTTCTCTTCATCCAGCATAGTAGCATCTACTTTATACTTCTGCGCTCTGCGATATTCGAAGAACTTAGTTGCTACCTGTGGGAACAGTGCATAGGATAAAATATCCTCTTCCTGCTCCATGTACTCCTTGATTTCCTCTCTGTACTTGGGCAACTCTGGCTCGAGCAGATCCGCTGGGCGGCAAGTGATGATCTCGTCATCCCCAATGCACTTCTTGCGAACTTCCTCATCCACAGGAGCGGGCAGTTTGCCGTACTCCCCTCTCAAAAGTCCCTTGGACTCTTTGGTAACCATCTTATACCGCTCGCCGGAAATCACGTTTAACACAGCTTGTGTGCCCACAATCTGGCTGGTAGGTGTTACCAGCGGAGGATAGCCAAAGTCCTTTCTCACTCTGGGCACTTCCTCTAACACAGCCAGGAACTGATCTTCCTTTCCAGCCTGTTTTAACTGGCTGATCAGGTTGGAGAGCATGCCACCCGGCACTTGGTATAGCAAGGTGTTGATATCCACACCCAGTACTTTAGGATCTAAGAATCCATCGTCTTTGAGGCGCTGTGCCACTTTGGTAAAGTGCTTCGCCGCCTTAGTGAGCAGTTCCAAATCCAGGCCAGTATCGTATTCTGTCCCTCTCAGTGTCGCAACGAGGGATTCTGTACAGGGCTGAGATGTGCCGTTTGCCAGTGGAGATAAGGCGGTATCTACAATATCTACTCCTGCTTCAATGGCCTTTAAGTTGGTCATATCCCCTGTACCACTGGTGTTATGGGTGTGCAGATGAATGGGAACCTTTACCTCTTTTTTCAGAGCAGAAACCAGCTTATATGCCTCATAGGGCAAGAGCAAGTTGGCCATATCTTTGATGCAAATCGAGTTGGCGCCCATTTCCTCTAATTGCTTTGCCAGCTTCACAAAATACTCAAAGGTATGCACTGGGCTAGTGGTATAGGAAATCGCCGCTTCACACCAACCGTTGTATTTGTTAATCGCCTGAATGGAAGCTCTTAAATTATCCACGTCGTTCAAAGCATCAAATACCCGGATGACGTCAATGCCGTTTTCAATGGCTTTCTTGACAAATAAATCCACCACATCGTCCGCATAGTGTTTATATCCCAGCAAATTCTGTCCTCTCAGCAGCATTTGCAACTTGGTGTTGGGCATTGCCTTTTTCAGTTTGCGCAATCTCTCCCACGGGTCTTCATTTAAAAACCGTAAGCAGGAGTCAAATGTCGCTCCGCCCCAGCACTCTAAGGACCAATATCCCACTTCATCCAAAACCTGTGCCACGGGAAGCATTTCCTCTGTGGTCATACGAGTCGCCGCCTGAGATTGGTGAGCGTCTCTTAAAATCGTATCTGTAATATGTACTTTTGCCATATTTGTTACCTCCATAAAGCCCATTCAGGGCTGCATATCAATCCTTTCCAGTTTTCACTACACAGCAAACAGTGCTAACAACACACCAGCTGCCACCGCTGAACCAATTACGCCTGCTACGTTCGGCCCCATCGCATGCATGAGTAGGAAGTTAGAGGGATTATCCTTCTGACCTACCTTCTGAGATACACGAGCAGCCATGGGCACTGCCGATACCCCTGCCGAGCCAATCAGCGGATTTACCTTGCCCTTTGTCAATTTGCACATGATGTTGCCAAAGATGATTCCACCAAAGGTGCCAAAAGCAAAAGCAATCAATCCCAGCATGAGTATCCCCAACGTTTCCCAGTTTAGGAAGTTTTCAGCACTCGCTGTCGCACCTACTGAAACACCTAAGAAGATGGTAATGATATTGAGTAGTTCATTTTGTGCTGTCTTGTTAATTCTATCTACTACGCCAGATTCTCTAAACAAGTTCCCCAGCATCAGCATTCCCACCAACGGTGCAGCGGAAGGCAGAAGCAGAGATACAAAAATGGTAACTGCAATAGGGAAGATCACCTTTTCTGTCTTAGATACTTCGCGGAGCTGCTCCATTTTGATCATTCTGTTTTTCTTGGAGGTAAATCCTCTCATAATCGGCGGCTGTATAATCGGCACCAATGCCATATACGAATAAGCCGCTACTGCAATTGGTCCTAACATCTCCGGCTTCAACTTAGATGTCACGAAAATAGCTGTCGGTCCATCCGCTCCGCCGATGATGCCGATGGATGCAGCTGCTTGTGGGTCAAATCCAATGAGCAGTGCCAAGATAAAGGCACAGAAGATGCCAAGTTGTGCTGCTGCGCCTAAAATAAGGCTCTTAGGATTGGCAATGAGTGGCCCAAAGTCCGTCATCGCCCCTACACCAAGGAAAATAAGCGGTGGATAAATTCCCAATTTTACACCTTGGTAGAGGTAATAAATAAGTCCACCTGCTGTCTGTAACGATCCATCTGCATTGTAAACAGGTTCTGCCATAACCCCTGATTCGGGTAAGTTGACTAGCAACATACCAAATGCAATCGGAAGTAATAGCAACGGTTCATATTGTTTTACAATTGCAAGGTATAGTAATACACATGCAATTGCTATCATCACATATTGTCTCCAGTCTCCGTGCATGAAGCCCATGGAGTTCACAAAGTTGGTGAACATCTCACCAAGTGATGCCGACATGCGAATCTCCTCCTTTTTCTATCTCATGTATTTTTCATCACTACGCAATAACAACGAGGATATCGCCAGTATTCACGCTTGCCCCTTTAGAGGTTTGGATGGCAGCCACTTTGCCATCACAGGGCGCCAGAATTTCATTTTCCATTTTCATGGCTTCCAGGATCACGAGATTATCTCCTTCTTTTACCTGATCTCCCACTGCAA
>CAJJPW010000051.1 GCA_905193725.1 uncultured Eubacteriales bacterium | reverse complement strand
ACCTCCTATCTAGAGGGGAAATCCTATCAGGAGATCGCAGATACCATGCACCGGCGGGTCAAATCCATTGACAACGCGTTGCAACGGGTCAAGAGCAAATTGGAAAAATATTTAGAAGATGTGAATGAAAAACACTGAATTTGTAAAAATAAGCTTTGCTGCCAATATCCCTCTTGACAAGGGAATAGGCTTAAAATATAATGAATTTTATTGTAAATGCAACCACTAAAATTAACGCGTAGGGCGGGAGAAGAATGAAAAAAGAAGTAGTGTTAACCCACAAAGGGGTAAGAGAATTAGAGGAAAAACTAGAGTACTTAAAAACGGTCAAACGGCAGGAAGTGTCAGAGCAGATTAAAGAGGCCAGAGCCTTTGGAGATCTCTCAGAAAATGCCGAATACGATGAGGCAAAAAACGAACAGGCGAAAATAGAAGGCGAGATCATTGAGCTAGAAAAAATGCTCAGGAACGCCGTTGTTGTTGTAGAAGATGAAGTGGATTCTACAAAGGCCAATATTGGGACGTTTGTGAAACTACTAGACCTAGAATTTGAAGAGGAAGAGGAATACCAAATTGTAGGTACGGTAGAAGCAGATGTATCGAAAAACAAAATCTCTAACGAGTCGCCAGTGGGCAAGGCCTTAGTGGGCAGGAGCATTGGGGATATCGTAGATGTGGAGACACCGTCGGGAACCATCCAGTATAAGATTTTAGACATCTATAAAAAATAGGAAATAGTAGAAGTAGCTGGATGTGCCGGCTGCCAGAGAGATGTTGACCTAGGTGGCTAAAGACTGGGATTTACTGTTTGGGTGACTTAAAAGGTAAAAAAAGTCCCGAAAGCCATTGGAGATACAGCAGCTTAAGAAGAGGAAGAGGAATCATATATGTCGCAAAAGAATGAGAGCAAAGAAGTGCAAACCACCGAAAAAGAGCTGTCCGAGATTTTAAAGATTAAAAGAGAAAAACTGGCTGATTTAAAAAATCGGGGAAAAGACCCATTCCAACAGGTGAAGTTCGATAAAACTCATGACTCTGTGCAAATTCTAGAGGGATTTGAGCAGCTGGAGGGGCAGAATGTCCGCATAGCAGGCAGGATCATGTCCAAACGGGTGATGGGAAAAGCCAGCTTTTTTCACATCCAAGATGGCAAGGGAAAAATTCAGGTATATGCCAGAAAAGACGTCATGGGCGACGAACCCTATATGGAGTACAAACAGTATGATATTGGCGACATCGTAGGAGTGGAAGGCCATGTGTTCAAGACCAATGCCGGGGAGATTTCAGTAAAATCTACCAGTGTAGTGTTGCTGGCAAAGGCGCTGCAGCCACTGCCGGAAAAGTTTCATGGCCTTAAAGATATGGAACTGCGGTACCGGCAGCGTTACGTGGATTTGATCGTCAACGCTGAGGTGAAGGAGACATTTGAAAAGAGAAGCAAAATTATCCGCTATATTCGGGAGTATCTAGATAATCAAGGGTTTATGGAAGTGGAAACCCCCATTTTGCACACTACAGCAGGGGGCGCGGCCGCCCGGCCGTTTATCACCCATCACAATACCTTGGATATTGATATGTACATGCGCATTGCCACCGAGCTCCACCTGAAAAGGCTCATCGTAGGCGGCTTTGAAAGAGTATATGAGATGGGCAGGATCTTCCGCAACGAGGGCATGGACATTAAGCACAACCCGGAATTTACGACCATTGAGATCTATCAGGCATATACCGATTATAAAGGCATGATGGATCTTTGCGAAAATCTCTTTGTCTACTGCACGAAAAAGCTGTATGATGGCAATACCAAAATCACCTATCAAGGGCAGGAGATCGATATGTCCACCCCTTGGACAAGGCTCACCATGGCAGATGCAGTGAAGCAGTATACAGGGGTGGAGATCACTGACGAGACGACAGATGAGCAGGCAGTGCAGCAAGCAAAGAAACTCTCTTTAGAGGTTTCTGGCAATGAGACCAAGGGCACCATTCTCAATATGATGTTTGAGGAATTTGTGGAAGATAAGTTGGTGCAGCCTACTTTTATCTGTGATTATCCTGTGGAAGTCTCGCCTCTCTCCAAGAGAAAGGCGGACCAGCCTTGGCTCACAGAGCGATTTGAACTGTTTATTACGGGAAGAGAGTTGGCGAATGCCTTCTCTGAGCTGAATGACCCAATTGATCAAAAAGAGCGGTTTGAGGCACAAGCGAGACAGAGAGCCCAGGGAGATGAAGAGGCCCATATGATGGACGAGGACTTTGTGCTGGCGCTGGAATACGGTATGCCTCCTACAGGCGGGATCGGCATCGGCATCGACCGGATGGTCATGCTGCTCACAGACCAATACTCCATTCGAGACGTGCTCCTATTCCCCACTATGAAGCCAATTGGCCAAGAAAAGTCTGGCAGCCAGAAGGCCAAGGCCGTTAGAAAACCTGACTTTTCCAAGGTGACCATCGAGCCAATGTTTGAGGACATGGTGGATTTTGAAACCTTTAGTAAGTCTGATTTTAGAGTGGTGAAGGTGAAAGATTGTAAGACAGTGCCTAAGAGCAATAAGCTTCTTTGCTTCACCTTAGACGACGGAAGTGGTACGGATAGAACCATTCTCAGTGGCATTCACCCTTACTATGAGCCAGAAGAACTGGTGGGCAAGACTCTGGTAGCTATAACCAATCTGCCACCTAGGAAGATGATGGGAATAGACTCCTGCGGAATGTTGCTTTCCGCCATACACAGTGAAGAGGGAGAGGAACGGCTCAATCTACTGATGGTAGACGACTTTATACCAGCGGGTGCGAAACTGTATTAAAGAGGGAAAATCCCCCCCTAGAAATAAAGATGTAAAGAGTTGTGTCTAGTAGAGAAAATCACATCATTGATATAAGAAAGAGCCATCACGAAAAATGGCTCTTTTTCGTATCAAGAGGGATATACTACAAACTTTATTAGCTAAGGAAATGAACGGCATCTAAGAACAATCACAGGTAAGCACATTTTGCTTTAAAAAATTGGTCTTGGATGTTTTTTTGTTTTGCGGAAAGATGGACCATGGGAGGAAAGGTGAGACGCAAGCTAGCTCTTGATGAATTTGCAATACTCATAAACGGTCAGCTATCATTTAGGAAATTATCTGTGCTTTTGAATAGCAATAGGGAAAATCCCCAGAGCAGGCCAACATTTGTTGAGAGACCGTGGGCTTTAAAAATTTAGAATTATAAGAAAAAATGTAAAATTTACATGAAATTTATCAAATCTACCATGGGTACTTTGCAATTGGCCGGAGAAATATGGTACAATAATTGGAACTTACAGTGAGTAGAATGAAAATGCCGATAGAAAATAGAGAAAAGCACCTAGACGGTGCAGCAAAAGAGGTTGCTGTATAGATGCTTTCACTATGTGGGCAAAATGAAAGTATCTATGGAAAGTGAAAAGTGCTGTAAGCAGTTTGAAGATAAGGGCAGGTGGGATCGTGGATCAGGCTTTTTTTGAAGCATTGTCGTTTGCCATGCGGTATTGGTTTTTGTTTGTCATGGCGATCATCCTGATATTGGTAATTGCCGTCTCGGTAGGAGAATATAGGCAGAGAAAATGGGTCATGGGTGAGATCGGAAGATATGTGGGATTTTTAGACGTGGTAGACGCCGAAGATGAAAACCTGGTGGGCATTCGGTTTGGATTGTTTCCCGAGAACTCCATTGGAAGTCTCAAAAAATCAGACGTCTATTTAAAGGATCCCAGCGTCCTCAAGACCCATGCGCTCATGTACCAAAAAAATGGAGATATGTATTTGAGTCCGATGAGCAACGGCGTGACCACAATTAATGGACGTCGGGCGTCCAAAGCACATAAGGTATATGGCGGGGATATCATCACCTTTGGAGATGTGACAACACGGTTATTTCTGAGAGCCAAAGGAGGGGAAGAAGAACATGACGATTAAGAGAAAGAGCGCCTTTGCCATTTTGGCTTTTATGCTGCTATTCTTATTGACGGCTAGCCTTCTGTTATCCATTAAAGATGGGGAATTTGACTATATCATACTCATTTTAGGTGTGCTGGCTTGCGTGCTCATCTTATTGGAATACAACCTTTTGAGAGCACTATTTAAGCATCTAGATCGATTTGTGCTGCTTATCGCCACATTTTTGTGGTCTATTGGCCTTATTGTGCTATACCGGCTAAACCCGGAAAATGCCATGAAGCAGTTTTTGTTCATTATTGTGGGCAGTATGATCATGATTGCCACCATGTTCATCATGAAAAGATCTCGAGACTTTGGAAAGCTCAACTGGGTGTTTATGGGCCTTTGTATTGCGCTACTAGCCTCTTCCCTCATCTTAGGTGAGACTACCTCTGGTGCGAAAAACTGGATTGATTTGAAGATTATTTCTATCCAGCCCAGTGAATTTGCAAAGATACTGTTTATCATCATATCGGCCTATTTCTTTTCCACACGGGAGAAGATTGTTTCGTTTATTCCCTACGGAATATTCACAGCGGCCTGCGTGCTCATCTTAGTTGCCGCCAGGGATTTAGGTGCAGCCCTATTATTTAGCGGAACGTTCCTGGTGATGTTTTTTGCAGCAACTGGGCGTATTTTGTGGACACTTGGAGGGATTGGAGTGTTTGCCGGGGGCGCTCTTGTGAGCTATAAGCTGTTTGGCCACGTGCGAGACCGTGTAGCCATTTGGCAGGACCCCTGGGCGAACTACCATGGAGCGGGATACCAAATCGTACAGGGACTCATTGCCCTGGCCAGCGGCGGACTTTTAGGCACGGGTTTGGGGCTAGGGTATCCTTCAGCGATTCCTGCCAATCACACCGACTACATCTTTACGGTAATTTGTGAAGAGTTTGGCATTGTAGCGGGAATTATTATTATCGCATTCTACTTGGTGTTTGTGGTGCGTGGTCTACTCATTGCCCTCAATGCCAGAAATAAATTCGATGCCATATTGGTGTTTGGCTGTACGGCTATGCTGGCCCTCCAGACGTTTATCATCATCGGCGGCGTGATCAAGTTGATACCGCTTACGGGAATCACGATGCCCTTTGTAAGCTACGGGGGTAGTTCCATGCTCTCCTCCATGA
The DNA here is from genome assembly GCA_905193725.1 of uncultured Eubacteriales bacterium. Lineage (GTDB taxonomy): Bacteria > Bacillota > Clostridia > Christensenellales > Christensenellaceae > CAJJPW01. The sequence goes on along the minus strand of CAJJPW010000051.1, from coordinate 6,251 downwards.
TACAGCTGGGCATTATCGAGGGAATTGCCATAAAAAACGGCCAGAGAGATGAAGAAGAACTGGTTGAGATGGGGGGTGAAGTGTTATGACCCCAAAGATCAAGCGAAACATTAAAATCCTCATGGGCGTATTTTGCACGATGTTCGTCATGCTGATTGTCTACTTGGGTTACTCGGTGATCAACAACGGAGAACAGTGGTTTTTAACGCCCTATAACCCCAGACTCATCAATGCCAAGCAGACGGTTGAGGTGGGCGATATCAAGGATAGAACCGGGGAGATTTTAGCCACTACCCAGGATGGAGAGCGGGTATATAATAGCGATAAATCCGTGCGCAAGGCAGTAAGCCATGTGGTGGGAGATTCCTCTGGAAAGACTATCGGGGCAGAGACATTTTTTGCAAAATACCTATATGGCTATGATCGCTCGGTAGTGGATAAATTTGTAGACGTCTTCCAAGGTGACGATAAAAAGGGAAGCGATATTTCTCTAACCATCGATGCAGAGCTCTCAGAGGCCATTTTACAGGCGATGGATGGGAGAGATGGCGCTGTTGCAGTGATGAACTACAAGACGGGAGAGATCCTTGCCAGTGTATCCAGCCCTAACTTTGACCCGGAAGCACTCAAGCAAAATAGCGATGAGGAAGAGGGGGGGTCCCAATACGTAAATCGCGTGACCATGGGAAGATATCCACCGGGATCCACCATGAAGATCATCACCGCAGCATGTGCACTGGAAAATGGCGTGGATGATTTTACCACCACTTGTGATGGCAGCGTCACTATAAACGGCGCTGTGATTCGCTGTGCAGGCGATGAGAAACATGGCAAAGTGAATTTGGAAAAGGCTTTTGAGGAATCCTGCAATACGTATTTTGCACAGCTGGCCAATGAGCTGGGGGCATCTAAGCTCACCAAGACAGCAGAGGAATTTGGCTTTAATGTGGATTTTTCCTTCGATGATATTACGCTGTATGAAAGCAAGTATAATGCGGGAAATTCTGATTCCGATCTCGCATGGTCGGCGGTAGGTCAGTTTGAAGACCTGATGACGCCCCTTCACGGCGCGATGATTGCCGGTGCGGTGGCCAACGACGGGGTGATGATGGAGCCCAAGATGTTGCTGGATGTTTCGTTTAACGATAACGTGGGATATACGATGAAACCTACAAAGTATCGCACCGTCCTCTCGGAGAGTGTGGCAAGCCAGTTGCAGTCCTTGATGGAGGGAGTGGTTACAGAGGGGACAGGTTCCCGCGCAGCCATTGATGGCGTCACTGTTTGTGGCAAGACGGGCACGGCGGAATACGTAGAAGATGGAGAGAAGAAAGAACACGCTTGGTTTAGCGGATATATCGACAGCGATGAGCATCCCTACTGTGTCTGTGTGATTTTAGAAGGGGCAGGCTCAGGATCTAGAAATGCTGCACCGCTGGCAAAAGAGGCGCTTTCCAAAGCGATGGATATTATCGGCTAAAAAATATGAAAGAGTACTTAAATAGTGAATTAAAGCAAAAAATTGCACAGCTGCCCACTACCCCAGGCGTGTATCTGATGAAGGATGAGGCCGGAGAGGTAATCTACGTGGGCAAAGCTGTGGTATTAAAAAATAGAGTGCGCCAGTATTTTACCGCCGGGGTGGACAAGATGCCCAAAGTGGCGGCTATGGTGGACAACATACATACCTTTGACACCATTATGACCAGCAGTGAACTGGAAGCGCTCATTTTAGAGTGCAATCTCATCAAGCAATACCGGCCCAAATACAACATTTTATTGCGGGATGACAAGCAGTACCCCTATGTGCGCATCGATCTCAAGGAGGATTTTCCCAAGGTGAGCGTAGTGCGTCGAGTGAAAAACGACGGCGCCAAGTATTTTGGCCCGTATATTGCCGCCCATGTGGTGAGAGAAGTAGTGGACTTGATCACCAAAATGTATCCCATTCGCAGTTGCAATAAGGACATTGGCAGGATGATCGCCAAAAAGGAGAGGCCTTGTCTCAACTACGATATGGGCCGTTGCTGCGGGCCTTGCCGCGGAACTGTCTCCAAAGAGGAATATCGGGCGCTTTTGGATGAGGTAATGGATCTTTTGCAGGGAAGATATGCCGGCCTGAAAAAACAGCTAGAGGCGGATATGAAGCGATATGCAGAGCAGCTGGACTTTGAAAAAGCGGCTGTGTGTCGGGATAAACTGGTGGCGCTCAGGAGAATCCAGGAGAAACAAAAAGCTGGATTCCCCAACCTGGAGGATAAAGACATTTTTGCCCTGTACCGGGAAGAGGATCAGGGGATGGTACAGTGTTTCCTGGTGCGAAACGGCAAACTCTCATTTACCGAGAAGATTCCCATGGCGCTGGACAAGCAGATTGACCAGAATCCCATGGAGAGCTTTTTAGGCCAGTATTATTTGGACAACCCCAACATCCCCAAGCAGATCTATATTAACCAGGAATTAGACCAGCCCGAACTCATGGAGCAATGGCTCAGCGAGAGCAGAGGAAGCAAGGTGCAGCTGGGGGTTCCTAAGCGGGGAACTAATAAAAACTTGATGGATTTGGCCTATCAAAATGCCAAGACAGAGCTCAGACGGCTCAAAGAAAAGAGCAAGAAGGAGCTGGATAGCACAATAGGTGCTGCACAAAAGCTGGCAGAGGTGCTGGGCATCCCCACACCCCTCCATCGGATGGAGTGCTACGATATCTCCAACATACAGGGCAGCGACACGGTGGCTTCCATGGTGGTGTTTGAGGATGGAAAACCCCAAAAAAGCCAGTACCGCCGGTTTCGCATACGCACAGTGGAAGGCCCCAACGACTTCCGATCTATGGAAGAAGTGCTCACCAGAAGATTGCTCCGGGGATTTTCCGACGGACCAGAGAGCGGTTTTAAAAACATGCCGGATTTAATCGTCATTGATGGAGGCAAGGGCCAACTTTCCAGCGCAGTGGGCGTGCTGGAATCCTTGGGCCTGGAGGATATCCACATCATCAGCTTAGCCAAGCGAGAGGAAGAGGTGTTTGTCCCAGGGCAGAGCCAGAGTATTTTGTTGGATAGAGGCAGCCATGAACTCAGGCTGCTCACCAGCTTGCGAGATGAGGCTCACCGGTTTGCCATCACTTATCACCGGACAGTGCGGGAAAAGAGAGTGACCGCCTCTGTACTAGACGGCATTCCTGGCGTAGGTGCCAAGCGAAAAAAGAGGCTGCTGGAGAGGTTTGGCAGCGTGGAGCAGATCAAAAAGGCCTCCTTTGAGGAAATTGTGGCGGTAGACGGGGTGGATATTCGAACTGCCAGGGAGATCATCGACTATTTCCACGGGGAGCCACAGGTTGAGGCAAAGAATAGCGGGGAATAGGAGAGGGCGTTTTTGGAAAAGAAACGTCTGAAATAGGGAATTGTGTCATATCATGAACTGAGGTGGTAAAATGAGAATCCATTATGTGAGAAGTTATGACACATTGGAGCGATTGAGCGCCCTATACCATATTCCCATCTGCATGATCGTCAAGGCAAATGGCAAGCAGACGGCCATACGCCAAGGGGAAAAGATCATGATTCCCGGTGCGGATTTTTGTCGGATGAAGGACAGCCCGCCTGCTGGGGACATGATTAAGACACTGGTTCGGCATCAGGTAAAGAGTGGCCAGACCCTGTTGGATATCTGTAAGAGGTATAACACCACAATCTATTTGATCCTAGAGCAAAATCGAATTTCTCCAGAGGATATTCGGCCGGGACGCATGCTCAATATCCCCATTTTAGGAGATGCCTATCAGGTGCACACCGCTAAAATGGGAGACAGCGCGGATAGAATTGCGATGCAGTATCATATGGACAAAAAGTTGCTGTTTCAGCTCAACAGTTTGGTAAAGGACACGGATATTTATCAAGGGCGTCAGGTGATCGTAAAGCCACAAGCCACAGGGCAGGGGAACACATAGGCTAGGGATTTTTTGTGTCCCTAATAGAGGAAAAAGAGGAGACTTAGTTTGAAGGGTACACTGGTAGGAGTAAATGCCAAATTTAGCCATACGAATCTGGCGATTCGGTATTTGAAAAATGCGGCGGCTAAGGCTGGATACGACGTTGCAGCAGAAGAGTATACACCCAGCCAGTAGCACAAGTCGCTCAAGAGCTGGTGGAAAAGCAGTCTAAGCTCTATGCCTTTTCCCTATACATCTGGAACGTTGAATACATCAAACAATTGGTGAAGGACATTCGAAAAAAAGTGCCGGAAGCTGGTGTTTTATTTGGCGGCCCAGAGGCCACTTACTGTGCTGCGCAGCTGCTGGAAGAGCACTGGTGTGATTATGTGATTAGAGGTGAGGGGGAAAAGGCCTTTGTGGCGTTTTTGGACTTTTGGATGGGGAAAAAAAGCGTGGAGAAAGTTCCCTCTTTGTCGTATCTGCAAAATGGACAAGGGGTGGATAATCCCAGTGCCCCTTATATGGACATGGATGAGCTATCGATAGGGTATGAGGATCTTGCTTCACTAAAGAACCGGGTGATCTACTACGAATCCCAACGGGGTTGCCCCTATCAATGCGCCTATTGCCTTTCTTCGATAGAGAGAGGAGTGCGATATAAAAGCATTGAGAGAGTCAAAGAGGATTTGGACGCCTTTGCCCTGGCAGGGATTATGAAGGTGAAATTTGTGGACAGGACGTTTAACTCCCGCCCTCAAAGAGCGTACGAGATATTAGACTATGTGATCCACTCCTTGTCGAATTTGGCGGTGCACTTTGAAATTGCCGCTGACCTGCTGGATGATCATACTCTTTTGCTGCTAAAAGATGCCAGACCTGGGCAGGTACAGCTGGAAATTGGCATTCAGTCCACCAACCTTAAAACCCTTAGGGCAATTCATCGCGTACAAGATTTTGATAAAACAGCTAGGGCGGTGCACTGGCTGGTAAAAAACACACCAGTGCATGTCCATGTAGACCTGATCGCAGGGCTGCCCTACGAGGATTTGCGCTCCTTTCAAAGGTCTTTTGACCAGGTGTTTTCCCTCTATGCCCAAGAGGTGCAATTGGGCTTTTTAAAGCTCATCCACGGCTCAGCATTGCGTAGCGACAAGGAGAAGTACGGATTTGTTTTTGAAAAGAAAGCCCCCTATGAAGTGCGGGCGACAAACTGCATTTCTGCTGAGGAGATGAACTTTCTCAAAGGAATAGAATATCTGTGCAACCGAACGTATAACAGTGGATTATTTGTCCACTGCATGAAAGAGCTGGCAAGGCAGGAAAAGAGCCCCTTTGAGATGTTTAAAAGGCTCAGTCAGTTTTGTCAGAAGCAGCAAATACAGCCCCAAACGCTGACAGAGGTGGGACTGTGTCAGTTGCTCTATGCATTTGGGGAGCAAATGCGTAATAAACAAATGGCCGTGTCCATGCTAAAGCTGGACTGTTTGCTGAAAAAGAGAAGGCCAAAGCTCATCAAATTGCTGGAAGATAATGAGAGGGAAAGGCAGATCAGCAGGGAATATTTTCAAAGATACGCGGGAAAGTTTGCCATGTGGGGTGGAAAAAGGCCTTGGCATTTTGCCCGAGTAGAGCACTTCCCTTTTGATGTAGTGCGGTATTTAGAGAAAGGCGAAGTACATAGCCAAGAGAGATGGTATTTGTTTTCCTATTGGCAGACGCTCCAAATAGAAAACATCACCTCTGAAATACGAGTGGTGTGTGAAAACCAGTTGGAATAGCCAGTAGGAAAGGCGCCTGGAGCAAAAAATTTCGGCTGTTTTTTGGCAGAAATGATATGCAATTCGCCCTTCACATGAAGGGCGTAGATGGGAAAAAGGAATTTTCGGCGGCGTTGGGCAAGAACATTATCGTCGCACCCCTTGCAGGTGCGTGGATAAAAAAGCTGTAATTGAGGTTAATATCCACAGGGGCGATAAGTTTTGCACCCCATGAATTCCTTCAAAACACAATTCTATATTGTGAGCATGTTTGATAACTTTCTCATGAGGAAGGCCCGCTATCCAACCAAAATATTACTGTAATGACAGATATTAAGTGAATGATAGATGCCGATGAGATATCTCTAAACCAAATAAATCCTTATAAAATGTTTGCGCGGTATGAATATCGGCCACAACAACGCTGGTGTATTTCATTTTCCTTCCATCAGAAAATTTTCTGAGAAGCCTTATAAATAAAGCGGCCTCCTGAACTAAGTTCAGGAGGCCATATAAGATAGAGGAAAAATGAAACGGGAAACTTCATTAACTATTATGGA
>CAJJPW010000050.1 GCA_905193725.1 uncultured Eubacteriales bacterium | reverse complement strand
TGCGTGCAGCACCAGGGCTACATCCAGCACCTTTGCCTCCAGCTCCGTATACTGGCCGTCCTTTCGAAGCAGACGCAGGATATTCTCCGCTGTGGACAGTTCTGGCCTTGGCGAATGTATAAATAAACTCTGCCCCTCCATATAATGGCTGTAAGCCTGATATCCATAGACGGATAGCAGGGGAAATAGAGCAATCAGTTGTAGACATTGTCTTAGTACATTGGGAATAGAAATATCGTTTGCCCTCTCATCATAGGCATAGAGAGTGAGCACACTTCTTGCCAGTGTGTTCATCATATCTGGGCTAGGCGCCTTCATGATGATATCTCTTACAAAGCTGGTGGGCAGTGTTCTATAATCTGCCAGCTGTTTTTTAAAACTTTCCAGCTGTTCTCCAGTAGGTAGTTCTCCAAATAAGAGTAAATAGGTGACTTCTTCAAACCCAAAGCGGTCTTCTCGAATAAATCCTGCGACGATTTCTTCAATATCCATCCCCCGATAGAACAGTTTTCCCTCACAGGGAACCATTTCACAGTCCTCAATAATATAAGACCGCACTTCAGAAATTTCAGTAAGGCCGGCCAGTACTCCTTTGCCGCTAATATCTCGCAGCCCTCGCTTTACCTCGTATTTTCCATATAGCTCCGGATCAATGCTCCCGTTCTTCACACATAAAGCTGCTAATTCCTCAATTGCCGAGGTAACTTCAGAAAATTTGTCATCTAGCATAATCATTGGTCGTTCCTTCTTTCTTTACATTATTTTCTCCTTTTGCTTGCTTTGCACTTTCCTCCTTAAAACATAATACTGTCATTTTTTCATGAAAAGCAGATCTTAGAGATTCCAATTCACTATCTATTATATCATAAAACGGGATCCTCTCCAACTATCTAGGGTTTGCTTTGCCTCCTCGATAGGTAAAAAACTACCACTGAATAGAGCCTCATAATATTAAACAGAGGTACCTGTATAGGCTGGTATGTCGACCAATAGTGGAAAATCCCTTTCATATAGATAGTAAATTTATTATAACATAAAATTGTTAACATTATATGACTTAATTATGAATATACTCTTCCTTTTTCAACGTCAGCGATTCACATAGCACTTCCACTTTTCCAGATAATAGCTCATAGCGCTGGGAACGCTGTAGCTGTGGGAAATTTCGTCCTGGCCGGCCCAGATACACTCCTCTGGAGGTTCAAAAAAGGGCGTCTCACATAAATATCCTTCCATCATCCATTCTATATGGGTGAACACGTGTTTTTGTCTCCCTAAATTCTCTATCGTCTTTATCCTGACTCCATGTGCTTTCCAATATTGTCTTACTTGCTCTAACCCCAAATACCCATCCATCGCTGGAAATTCCCATAGACCAGCAAGCAATCCCCGTGTAGGGCGCTTGTGAAGCAATACCTTGTCCCCACACGCCATGACAAATACTGTGCGTTTTTCCTTTTTTCTCTGTTTTTTCTCAGGCTTCACGGGCAGCTGCTGTGCAATTCCCTGCTGCTTGCCTATACATCGCTGCTGGAGCGGGCAGACCCCGCACTTGGGCTCCCCATTTGGCAGGCAAATCATCGCCCCCAGTTCCATCAGTGCTTGGTTAAAATCTCCTACCCGCTCCTTTGGCAAGATATCACGCACCATTTGGGTCATTTGCTTTCTCACCTTAGCATCCATCACATTTTCCCTGCTGGCCAACAGCCTGGAAACCACCCTCAGTACATTTCCATCCACTGCTGGCACCTGCTGACCAAAGGCAATGGACAAAATAGCGCCCGCTGTATATTCACCAATGCCCGGCAGACTGAGCACGTCCCCTATATTTTGAGGAAATTTTCCTCCAAATCTCTCTACGATCACATGCGCAGCTTTTTTTAAGTTTCTCGCCCGGCTGTAGTACCCTAGGCCTTCCCATAGCTTTAAGACCAACTGTTCTGGGGCAGCATCCAGCTCTGCCACACCGGGAAGCACTTCAAGAAATCTATCAAAATAAGGCCGAACCGCCTCCACTCTGGTCTGTTGCAGCATGATCTCTGAGATCCACACCCGATAGGAAGTGGGCTCCTCTCTCCAAGGCAGTATCCTTCTATTGCCATCGTACCAAGCAAGCAGTGGTTTTACAATCGCTAAGTTCTCTAAGGGTGTCATCCTCTATTTTCATCCTTTGTTTACTTGGAGAGCTCTAAGGCTTTCCTTATTCTATCTTAATCCAAAGATCATATGTATACAAGTTCTTTCTTCTCTTGCCTTATTCTATATCCATAAAAAAAGAAATGTCATAGGACATTCCCTTGGCATTTCTTTTTTCTATTTTATTCATTTGGAATTTACGATTCTTCTGAGGTAATTGTTCCCGTGATGACGATGGTGGTCACACCTGGCGTATCACCCACTGCCTTGGGCACGGTAATAGAAGCGCCGTTGGCATTAGGCAAAGTAATCGTGTTCACATCGATAATATCGTATTCTGCATCGCTGTAGGTAACAGTAACGCCGCCTGTTGTAGCAGTTACTAAATTCACCGCAAAACCTGTGGGCAGCGTATCGGTGAGCACTACGCCTATGGCATCCTGATTTCCCGTGTTGGTAATGGTAAACGTATAGGTGAGCAGTTCTCCTGGCACCACATTTTGTTTATCTGCCTGCTTGTAGATGGCCAGCTCAGCATACGCCTGTCTGACAATAGTTGCAGATGGATTGGGCGTTACAGTGATCATCGTCCCTGTGCTAGATCCTCCATTTGCAGTTACTACAGCCATGTTGGAAATCGCATTCACATTGAGGGGCACATTTGTGTTTACAGTAGCCACATACAGCACCAATGCTATATCGCCTGGGCATAGTGGCATGGGCAGTGTCAGCGTGAGGTCGTCGCTATTTTCCACAGCTGTGATGGTCATCTTATTGCCGTTTAAGTACAGCGCCGCCGAAGATGCTAGATATTCCAGCCGCTTGGGTGTTCCTCCTAAGTTATCGGATATGGTTACGTTATACAGGTCTCCTCTTCCGTTGTTTTCTAAGCGGATCACATAAGTAATGTTCTCACCTGGCCGATAAGTATTGGTAAGTGTGGATTTGGTCGCCAGCAGAGTATATTCATCTAACAGTGTAGTAGTTGTCACATTCGAACTCGCAGTGGACGGAGCCGCCGCGCCTTCATAGACATATGACACACTCGCTTGGTTATTTAATGGCGTAGGCATATAGTCACTCCCTTTTCATTTAATATTTCCTAATATAATATACGTTCTTCCTCCAAAATGGTGACACTTCCCTGGAATTTGTTGCCCACTGTCATTTTGATCCGCATATTTGCTTGTTTTCATCTTGGGGGATCTGTCAACAACTTAACTTATGAGAGGTATTTGCCAACCTCCCTATTCCCTATATGCATAATCTCGCGATTCGTTTGGCGCCCAATCCATACTGTACAGATCTTATGCCAGGCCATCTACAAAAAAGGCTAAATTTCATGTGCAGTACAACCGCTCAGTCTGCTTTTTTCTGGTACAAATTTTAAGATTTTGTTTTCCACATTACATTATCCATACTGGAAGCTAATGCCTTTTTATTCTCCACAGAGTAATCGGCATTTTTGCTAAAACTGCATAAAAATGGCCACCCTAGCGTTTCACTATAGCGGCCATTTTACCTATTTTCATATTTATTTTGCCTTGGGATATGGAAATTTTTCCCTTTCAGCGCCTTGGCTTCTACGCTTTTACTGAGAATTTCCTTACGACATATCCAGCCTTTTCTCATTTGTGCTGCCACTTGTAGGCAAACACAACTGGTCTATTTTATCTTCGTCAGCGATCTCAAAGTTTTTCCAGTCCAATGGGAATTCTTTTATAGATCACTACTCTTCTAAGCCAATCGCCTCATCTACTGGGAGGGATATCACCGTGCCATGGGCAGGTGTTTTGAGTCCATATGCACTGCAAATAGCAGACATAACCTCGCCTTTTTTTTCTTTTGGGATTACAATCATCACAAAATCCTGCTCATCTTGCAGAGAGATGCCAAAATGATGACTCACTTGCTCAGAATTTCGGCGTCTGCCTCGCATTACCGTACCACCTTTTGCACCAGCAGCTCTCGCCGTGTCAATCACTTCATCGCTGTATCCAGCGGCAACGGAGATCCAAATTACATTATATCTCGATTTTTCCTGTATTTCAGCCATATCGCCTTTGATCCTTTCTTTGATTCGTTTTTCTATAGCAGCACGAGATTCGTCATTCAACATATGTAAGATTGGGCTTTGCATCCCTGTAATTGGGATGGTAATGACAATTCCCCCACCTCTTTGATGAAAATACAGCTTTTGCCCCGTTTTCTTAAACAGCTCTTTTACTGCAAATTTCGGCAAAAATCCCATGGTAATGAGCCGGGTCGTTCCTCCAAAGCCAAAGATATCCATGATCTCTGAAGGGGCTGTTCCCTGTCCACGGCATTGGTAACTAATTGGAATATGCATCGAATCGAAGATTTCTTCTAATTTTTTTTCATCCTCTACTCTCGTAATAAAGATAACCATACGCGGCATTGAAAGTTTTTCTTCTTGTGAAACACTCATTCAAAATCCTCCTCTTCAATGTCAACCACAGTGTCATCTAATAGTTCCTCATCAGGCTGTGGCACTGCCCTGGACTTGTGAGTATAGATGAGCCCCATGATTTGGATTGCGATTAACGGCGCCATGGCAACGAGTGCTACCACTCCAAAGGCATCCGTTACTACATTCCCCCCAACCGCTGCACAGGCTCCCATCGCCAAAGGCAACAGAAAAGTTGAAGTCATCGGCCCACTGGCAACACCGCCGGAGTCAAAGGCAATACCGACAAAGACCGATGGCACCAGCCGGCTGAGTATGAGGGAAATTGCATATCCCGGTATTATAATCCAATAAATATTGATTCCTGTCAAGACCCTAACCATAGAAAGTGCCACTGCACAAGCTACACCAATGGACAGAGCAGTATTCATCATCTTGTGCGAAATGGTTCCGCCAGTGAGATCCTCTACTTGCTTGTTGAGAACTTGCACAGCGGGCTCGGCCTTTACAATATAATATCCAATTATGATTCCAATGGGAATGAGCAGCCATTTGAATGTGCTGTCTGCCAGTCCGCTCCCTAATAAATTACCCACCGGTGCGAACCCAACGTTAACCCCTGTAAGGAAAAGAATCAGCCCTACAATGGTATACACAATGCCTATTGCCATTCTTAAAACCTGTCTCTTATGGTAAGTTCGAGTAATCAGCTGGAATATGACGAACACCCCAGCAACCGGCAAGATACTCACAGCCACCTCCTGGCCATACCGTGGCAGCGCATAGACAAACTCCCGTAGCACGTCATAAGTGGTAGAAATGGTAGGGACTTCCGTCACTGCATATACAGCGTCTGAGGGATTATAGAAAATACCTAGCAACAAAACCATCATGATGGGCCCTATGCTGCACAGTGCCACCAGACCAAAACTATCGCTAGCGCCTTCTCTATCGCTTCGGGAAGCGGATAAACCAACACCCAACGCCATAATAAACGGCACCGTCATAGGCCCCGTGGTGACACCACCTGAGTCAAACGCTACTGTTGTAAAACTATCTGGGGAAAAGAAGGATAAGATAAATAGTAGAACATAAAACCCCAGTAGCATTTTGGAAAGACTTATATGAAATAGGATACGCAGCACAGCCACTACGAGAAAGATCCCGACTCCAATGGCTACCGTCCAGATCAATACCTGATTGGGAATCGATGCCACCTGATTGGCCAGTACTTGGAGATCTGGTTCTGCAATCGTTATAATAATTCCCATCACCAGACTCACCAGTATGATGAGAACAATTCGTTTGCCTTTTATTAAGCGTGCGCCAACACCTTGCCCTAAAGGCGTCATCGCCATCTCTGCTCCCAACTGAAAAAAGCCCATGCCTACAATCAGCAGAACCGCCCCTGCTAGAAATAGGGCCAGTGTGCCAATCTCCATAGGCACTAGTGTGATGCTTATCAGCAATACGATAATAGAGATGGGAAGAACACTGGAAAGCGACTCTTTTATTTTTTCTTTTAATTTTTCATTCAACCGTCAAAAGACCTCCTTTATCGCAAAGGACATCCTCAGACATCCTCTGTCACAATTATGTCCGATGCATAAAACTCCTTATGATTTTCATTTGAATCCTAAGATATGCCTCCGCTTCTTCCGGTCCAAGTTCTTCTAGTGTGTCAGTCATAATATTTACCACCTCTTCTCTTTTCTGCTTGATCAACTGTTTTCCCCGATCTGTCAATAAGATGACAATTTGGCGATTGTCCTTTGGATCTGCCTTGCGCAGTATCAACCCTTCTTTTTCCATGTGGTTTAACAGTGCGGCAATCCGCGCAGAGCTGACCGCCATTTTTTGGCTCAACTCTTTAGGGTGAACCTCTTGTTGATTGTTTGCAAGGCAACTTAATGCCAAAAACATGCCGTTTTCTAATTTGGACAGTTCTCGAGTAATCGGCGTCAGATGGAAAAGCATCTGAAGTTCAATTAGCTTTTCCGCAAGGGCACGATAGTCTGTCATCATGTCAACCTCCAAATAGCTAATAGTATTAGCTATTTTATGATACCAAAAATATGTGTAACACCGATGAATAAAATATGTCCATTATGTAAACGTCGGCAATTTCAGCTCAAATTAGACGTTGCGCAACGCATCTTTGTGCCTCATCGCCACTTATTCTAAGAAAATCTAGAATTGGCCTACTTACTACTAGGCTTCGTAAAACTTCATCAGCGCTTGTGTCCCCAGCTCTCCGTATCCTCTTTGTTCCAATTGCTGGTAGCTTTGTAGCACTCTTTGCAGCACTGGCAGCGTGATGCCGCTCTGTTCTGCCTCTTCCACAGCCAACTTCATATCCTTAATAAAGTGCTTGATAAAGAATCCAGGTTCATAATCCTTTTGCAGTATTTTCGGCCCCAGCAGCTCTAATTGCCGGCTGGCTGCTGCCCCTGTGCCCAGAGAATCCAGCATTCGTTGCAAGTCCAATCCTTTGTGCTTTCCATAGCAAATTGCCTCGCATATACCTGCCAGTGTCCCCGCAATCATGATCTGATTGGCCAGCTTGACGTGCTGCCCGCTGCCCGCACTCCCCTGATATTGGATATTTTCCCCCATGGCCTGAAAAATGGGTTTACATACTTCAAAATCCCGTTCTTCTCCCCCCACTAAAATGGCCAATGTGCCGTTTTTTGCACCTATATCCCCGCCTGTGACCGGTGCATCGAGCGCATGAATGCGGCGCTTTTTTGCCTGTTCAAAGATATTTTTCGCCAGGTTTGGGCTGGAGGTAGTCATATCAATGGCATAACCGTCCGGCTGCATATGGGCAAGAATGCCATCAACTCCAAAGTAGATCTCTTCCACATCTCGAGGAAATCCCACCATGGTGATCACTACATCGCTTTGCTCTGCACATTGGGCGATCGTGGGCATCAACACCGCTCCTTCCTGTAAGATATCCTCTACCTTTCCAGGATTTCTCGCATATACCAGCACTTCAAAGCCCTGTTTCATTAAATTTCGGATCATGGACTTCCCCATAATTCCCGCGCCAATCCAGCCAATTTTCTTCATGGATGTTTCCCCTCCTTTGTCCAAAGCACTATCTATTCAACTTGTTTTCACGCCTATTTTGTTTAAATGGGATTCAAGCCAGCGGCTTATATCTTCATAAACCTCCTGGCGATTGATCTCCTGTAGAATTTCATGTCTTGCCTGTGGATAGAGTTTTTCCGTCACGTCCTTCATCCCCAGCTTTTTAAACTGCGCTGCTACTTTATCCACGCCTTTGCCAAAATTGCCCACAGAGTCGTCCTGCCCTGCCACGAATAAAATGGGCAGATCTTTTGGCATTTTGCTCAAATACTCCTTGTAGGTTAGCTTTTCCAGACTCACAAACAAGTTGTAGTATCCATTGACAGTGAATAGAAAGCTGCAGCGTTTGTCCGCCAGATAGGCGTCCACTGCTTTTTCATCCCTGGAGAGCCAGTCCTTGGAAGTGCGGGCGGGTTCAAATTTTTTGTTGTATCCGCCAAAGGCCATATGATCCACAAAAGCACTCCGGTATTTCCATCCCTTTCGAGCGGCAATGCGCTTGGTAATTGTTTTTCCCATTTGAGTCGCAATGCGTGGCTGGTAGCCTGTACCCATGATGATAGCACCTGTTAGCTCCTCGCCATGCTCACAGAGATATTGCCTTGCTAAAAAAGATCCCATGCTGTGGCCCAATAAAAAATACGGCAAAGCACCGTACTGCTGCTTTGTCAAACAGGTCAGGGCATATAGATCGTCTAGCACCACTTGATTGCCATTTTCTTGGGCAAAATAGCCGAAATCCTCTTCATCTACAATGGATTTCCCATGGCCTAGATGGTCGTTTCCCACCACCAAAAAATCCCGCTCACATAAAAATTGGGCAAACCCATCATAACGCTCTACAAATTCCACCATCCCGTGGGAGATTTGCAGGATAGCTTTTGGTCTACCCTCCGGTTCCCAGCGCACCCCGTGAATTTTGGTGCGTCCATCCTTAGAATCATAACAAAAATATCCCTTTTTCACCATGTGAAACTCCCCCTTTTCCCTTTTACCATTCTCTATATCTCATGTTAAAGTCCCATACAAAAATAGTTACTTTTACCCTCCCCTTCAAGCACTTTTAACGCCATCTTTTTGAGCAACATTTTCATCCAATGGGAAGGGACTCGGACTCATGCCTTTTAGATACTCTTGCATTACTAACTTTCCGTCAGCATAAACCCGTGATTCAGAGGTCCGCTGCCTTTGCCTAAATCCAGCATCGCCTTCAAAGCCTGTGAAATATAATCTTTAGCACACTTTACTGCATCTGTAAAGGGCATTCCCTTTGCCAAATTCGCCGCAATGGCGCTGGAAAGGGTACAGCCCGTTCCGTGGGTGTTGGAATTCTCAATTCGCTCGCCCAAAAACCACTGGCATTTTTCCTCCCAGTATAACACGTCATTGGCATCGTTGAGCGCATGGCCACCTTTTAAGAGCACAGCGCACCCATATTTCCCGCCAATCTCGCTGGCAGCATATTCCATATCCTCTGTGCTATGTATCTCATTCTCCCACAACACCTCTGCCTCTGGTATATTGGGAGTAATCAGTGTCGCGAGGGGAAATAGTTCCCTCTTCAGCGTCTCAATCGCCCCATCGTCTATGAGCTTAGAGCCGCTAGTGGCCACCATCACAGGATCCACCACCAGGTTGTTCGCTCCATACTCCTGCAACTTGCGGGCAATTACCTGGATGAGTCCTGGCGAAGATACCATCCCTATCTTCACAGCATCCGGTCGGATATCCGTAAAAATGCTGTCCAGCTGTTTTGCTAAAAACTCCTCTGGGACTTCCAAAATCCCCTGTACTCCTGTGGTATTTTGTGCCGTTAGAGCGGTGATCGCACTCATGGCGTATACGCCATTGGCCATCATCGTCTTGATATCTGCCTGGATGCCGGCGCCTCCGCTGGAATCGCTTCCAGCAATGGTCAATGCTGTTTGCACTATTATCCTCCTTCTTGGTCCATTCTCTCACATCTCATCTATATTTCCGTGAACAGAAAGGCCGTTATTCTGGCCTTTCCATTAGCTTTCTGCCAATCATCTCGTAGGTATTCGCATCTGTTATATAAAAATCACAAAGACTCTTTAGCTCCTGTTGGTCCTCCTGCTCCGCTGGGTCATAGACACCCGCTACACAAAACCCCGCAGCTTTGGCAGTTTTTGCCGCATATAATCCGTCTTCAAACACGATGGTCTGAGCTGGCTGGGTGCCCATAGAGTCTGCCGCCTGAAGAAAGATATCTGGCAGGTGTTTGCCCCTGCCCACCTCTGTGCACGTGAAGATTCTTTGGAAGTACTTCATAAGTTCCAAACGTTCAAACGCCGCCTCAATGAGCCACCGGTCGCTAGAAGTCGCCATAGTCATGGGCACATTTTGACGCTTGAACATCTCAAGCAACGGCAGCACACCTTTTTTTAATTCCACATCTTTTTGATAGAACTCCGCCGCGATACGGTTGACCTCCGAGAGGATCTCCTGAGGGCTCTTCTTTAGCCCGTATTTTTGGTTTACGTAATCCGCCCCTCGCTCCATGGTCAGCTCATACAATTTCTGGGCCAAATTTGCCTCAGGTTGAATGCCCAACCGCCTCAAATAGGTTGTAGGGGCCTGTTCCCACACCCACATGGAATCCAGTAGCGTCCCATCTACATCAAAAATTGCCCCCTGGATCATAGGGATACCACCTTTTCCACCTGTTTGCGGAGCTTTTCTGTCTCTTCTCTAATATTTGTGGCCGCAAAGATCGCGCTCACCACGGCAACGCCACAAATCCCACTGCCTTGCAGCCTAGCTATATTGTCCCTGGTAATACCTCCAATAGCCACTACCGGTATGTTCACAGCACCACAAATTTGCGTCAGCGTCTCAACGGAGACCTCCTGAGCATCCGCCTTGGTGCCAGTGGGAAAGACCGCCCCTACTCCCAAATAGTCAGCTCCCTGTTTTTCTGCCAGCACTGCCTGTTCCACCGTCTGAGCCGATACGCCCAAAATTTGATCCGGCTCCAGCAGTTTTCTCACATCTCCTGCCGCCATATCCTTTTGGCCCACATGCACCCCGTCTGCATGTATTTTTCTAGCGATTTCCACGTTGTCATTGACGATAAAGGGGATGGAATACGCCTTGCACAGCTTTTGGATCTCCACTGCCTCCTGCCAGAACAGCTCGTCCTGTAGATTTTTCTCCCTCAGTTGCACCATGGTAGCGCCACCCTCAATGGCCTGCTCTACCTGGCTATAGAGGGTATCCCCATTGAGCCATGCTCTGTCTGTCACTGCATAGAGCAGCAGTGCTTTTTTATCCCAATTCATAATTTGCTCCTTTGTTCAACATTTCTCCATCCATATGATAGATGGCGTCTATGATCCGGTTACGGTAGGTAGCGTTGCCATCCTCTGGCTGCATGTTGCCAAATCCAATCTCTCCTGCCAGCCCCATCGTGCAGACAGCAGCCGCAGTGGCCTCCAAGAGAGTCTCGGGGTTCGCTGCCAAAAATGCGGCAATCATGCCAGAGAGCTGACAGCCCGTTCCCGTAATCCGGCCCATTTCTCCCCGACCATTCTTAATAATATAACAGGTATTCGCATCTGCCACCAAGTCGATGGCGCCAGTAATGGCGATGATGCACTTCTTCTCTGCCGCCAGTTTCTTTGCAAAGGCGATGGACTCTGGCAGCGTTTTCCAGGTTACTGCATCTGCCACATCT
>CAJJPW010000049.1 GCA_905193725.1 uncultured Eubacteriales bacterium | reverse complement strand
TCGACATTGGCGATCTTATCCACTACGTCCATTCCCTCTACGACCTTGCCAAATGCCGCATACTGCCCATCCAGATGGGGCGCATCCGCATGCATGATGAAAAACTGGCTGCCGGCTGAGTTAGGATCCATCGCACGCGCCATAGAGATGACGCCACGGGTATGCTTTAAATTGTTGGGGAATCCATTGGCGGTGAACTCACCTTTGATGTGGTAGCCTGGGCCGCCCATGCCTGTGCCATTGGGGCAACCACCTTGAATCATAAAACCTGGAATGATGCGGTGGAAAGTCAGACCATCATAATATCCATCGTCCACCAATGTGATAAAATTTTCTACGGTTATCGGCGCAATATCCTCGTAAAGCTCGATTTTGATTGTGCCCATATCCTTGATTTTCATAACAACCATGAAGAATCAACCTTTCCCATTTTAATGTCGTGTCTATTATACCTCATAAAAGTGTAAATTGCATCTTGAATTTCATAAAATGTTGTGGTAATATGAAAAAAAACGAAAAAGGGTTTGTTACCATGAATACAGTTTCGAAAGTGCAAAACTTTACAGCGTTTTGGGGCTTTAGCTACTTTTTTAGCTACGGCTTTGTTGACGTTGCATTTTGCCTTTCATGATTGTGTGGATTAAAGCGTAAAAACTTTGAGGAAACCGTCCAAGGCAAAATGAGCCTGGACGGTTTTTTTGTGGGCAGACGTTTTTTTGAGTGGAATTCGATAAAAATAAATTAAAATATATTTAGGTGGTAAGAAACATGGTAATTGTAATGGAACAGACAGCAGCCGTTCAAGACGTGCAGAGCATCATTGAAGAGCTGGAAAACGAGGGAATGAAAGTACAGATCAACAATGGAACCAGCTGTACCGTGCTGGGCATCATTGGGGATACCTACAAGCTGGATGAGGATATTCTGTCGCTGAAAAAGGGCGTGGAAAAGGTGATGAGAGTTTCCGAACCCTATAAGCTGAGCAACCGGAAATTCCACCCGGAAAGTACT
The DNA here is from genome assembly GCA_905193725.1 of uncultured Eubacteriales bacterium. Taxonomy (GTDB): domain Bacteria; phylum Bacillota; class Clostridia; order Christensenellales; family Christensenellaceae; genus CAJJPW01. The sequence continues at coordinate 10,349 of CAJJPW010000049.1, read as the reverse complement.
GTGATCCACGTAGGAGGCGTTAGTATCGGCGGCGAGAACTTTACGGTGATTGCAGGGCCCTGCTCCATCGAGAGCGATGAACAGCTCTCTACCATTGCTCAAAGCATTAAAAAATCTGGAGCGGATATCTTAAGAGGTGGGGCATTCAAGCCCAGAACTTCCCCCTATTCCTTCCAGGGCCTCAAGACCGAGGGACTCATGATGCTGGCGAAACAAAAAAAGGAGACGGGGCTGCCGGTGATCAGCGAGATCATGTCGCCAAGACATCTGGAGATGTTCGAGGAGTTTGTAGACATCATCCAGATTGGGGCGAGAAACATGCAGAACTTTGACCTGCTCAAGGAAGTGGGACGCTCTAAAAAGCCCATTTTACTCAAGAGAGGGCTTTCCTCCACCATTGAAGAGTGGCTGATGAGCGCAGAGTACATTATGGCGGGGGGAAACCAAAACGTCATTCTATGCGAGCGGGGCATTCGCACCTTTGAGACATACACCAGAAATACCCTGGACTTGAGCGCGGTATATGCGGTGAAAAAATTGAGCCACTTGCCGGTACTGGTAGATCCCTCTCATGCCCTGGGACGTTCGGATATGGTGGAGACCATGAGCTTGGCGGCAATGGCGGCAGGTGCAGATGGGCTGATCATCGAAGTGCACAACAATCCCCAAAAGGCCCTGTGTGATGGGCCTCAATCTCTCACTCCTGAAAAGTTTGACCACGTAATGGGTAGACTCAAGGAATTGGCGCCGATGTTTGGCAAAGTAATGGGAAAAGAAAAAAGCAGATAAGCTGCTGGACCATACTGTTGAAGTGATAGCAGCAGTAGTGGTAAAGTAAAGAGGAAGATACAATACTGGACAATGGCTGAAAGGAGGGCCGGTGGTTTAAAACTGGTACCAAGGAGATATGAAGACGATTGATTCAGGGCAAGGATATGAAATTGAGATTGGGCATGGGCTGCTGGAGCAATTTGCCCATATGCTGCCCAAGGGATTTGAGAAAAATAAGGCGTATATCATCACAGACGACAATGTGGAGCAGCTGTACTTAAATGTACTGGAGCGGGCACTGGAAGAGAGAGGCGTTGTTTTTCACGGGTTCGTAGTGCCACACGGCGATGAGAGTAAGAGCATAGAGAATTTCCACCGCATTTTACTGGATCTCTCTCAAAAGGATTACACCCGTACAGACTTTATCATTGCATTGGGCGGCGGCGTAGTGGGAGATCTGGCCGGGTTTGTGGCCAGCGCCTATTTGAGAGGAATTCCCTTTATCGGTGTGCCCACTACCTTATTGGCCCAGGTGGACAGCAGCATCGGCGGCAAAGTGGGGGTCAATTTGCAGACCGGCAAGAACTTAGCGGGAGCGTTTTACAATCCCTGCAAAGTGGTGATGGATTTGGATACTCTGCAAACGCTGGAAGAGGAAGAGTTCTTTAACGGCATGGCAGAGGTGATCAAATACGGCCTGATTAAGGATCGGGATTTTTTAGATCGGCTAATTCGTCAAGATGCCAGAGAGTATCTGGAGGATGTGGTGAGCGCCTGTGTAAACTATAAACTGTATTATGTCCGGCAAGATGTAAAAGACAAAGGGCTGAGGATGCAGCTCAATTTCGGCCATACCTTGGGGCACGCCATTGAAACCTACTACGGGTTCCAAAAATACGGCCATGGGCAAGCCGTGGCCATGGGTATGGAGTTTGCCGCACGCCTCTCCCTGGAGAAGGGGATGATCACCCAGGAGGAGATGGAGCAGGTAATTCGCGTGCTGCAAAAATCCCAGCTGTATGACCCCAGCCAGCAGCAACAGTATACTACTTTTTGCCACTTTATGAGCAAGGACAAAAAGAACCTATATGGGAAGCTCAACCTGATCTTACTGGAGGGACTCGGCAAGGGGACCATACAGCAGATGACTTTGGAGCAGGTTGCGGCCTTTGCAGGTGAGACCTATGGGAATTAGCATTGCCAATCGGCCACTGAAGGGAACGATCCACATGATGCCCTCCAAAAGCTACTTGCACAGAGGCGTGATTTGCGCTAGTTTGTGCACACAGCCCAGCAGGATGAAGGGGGTGGACTCCCTCTCTCAGGATATTTTGGCCACCATGGATGTGCTCACGAGACTTGGCCTAGCGGAGTTTTCCTACGAAAATAAAGTACTCACAGTGCTCCCCAAGGGAGCGCCTTGGGCAGAGGAAGAGCAGCTACAGCATAGAGAACAAGAGAGCGTGCTGCTCTATCCCAGAGAAAGTGGCTCTACCTTGCGATTCCTCATTCCATTGGCGGCGCAATGTGCTCACAAGGCGGTTTTCGTCTGCGAGGGAAGGCTGGCTCAGCGCATGAAAGGCACCTACGGGGACATTTTGCGTGAGCAGCCCGTCGTTTACGAAGAAAAGGGAAACCAAGTATCCATTCAAGGGAAAATCCACGGGGGGATCTTTGAAATGCCAGGCGATCTCTCCAGCCAGTACCTTTCAGGGTTGCTGTTTTTGCTGCCCCTTTTAAAGGAGAAGAGCGAAATTCACATAACAACCCCGTTGCAGTCTAGACCTTATGTGGAGATGACGCTGGAGATGCTCTCTCGCTTTGGGGTATCTGCCTCCTTTATAAGGGAGAACGTAGTTGTAGTGCCGGCAGCACAGCGATATCAGGCGGGAGATGTGGCGATTGAGGGGGATTTTTCCCATGGGGCATTTTACCTGACGGCAGGCCTGTTGGGCAAAGAACCACTTCGCATAGAAAACCTCAACCCCAACTCGCTACAGGCAGATAGGGCAATTCTCAAAGCGTTAGAAAAAATGGGCGGCCATATTGTGCAGCGAGAGGGCGGATACATCGCTTACCCTTCTGCTCTCCATGGAACTACCATCGACATCAGCATGTGCCCGGATATTGGGCCGGTGTTGGCAGTGGCGGCTGCAGGGGCACAGGGCACCACAAGGCTAGTAGGGGCTGAGCGGCTGAAGCTCAAGGAGAGTGACAGACTTGCGTCTACCTGTGAGCTGATTTGCAGCTTAGGGGGAACTGCCCGGGCAGATGAGGACAGTTTAACTGTCATAGGATCGGGACATTTGGCAGGTGGAAGTGTGAAAACGTACCACGACCACCGGATTGCCATGAGCGCCGCAGTGGCCTCGGTAATCTGTAAGCAGCCGGTAGAGCTGGACGACGGCGAGTGCACGAAAAAATCCTGTGCGGATTTTTTTGGCGAATGGGAAAGCTTGGGAGGGGAGTGCAGAGAAACGACGGCTCCTTGACTGGAGAAAAGGTTTGGCTCCAAGACGAGTAATAGCAAGAATGTAAGTTCCGTATAGAAGAAGGAAGAGATAAGAGGAAGAACGCTGGATTTTAAGTGGTAGATGAACAGATCAATTTGTAAGTGAGGTATGAGAGTTTGGGTAGTATGTTCAAGGATCGATTAGAGATAAGTATATTTGGGGAATCCCATGGCAAGGCTATTGGCGTTACGATTGGCGGCCCGCCGGTGCAGAGGTGAGAGAGGATATCATAAAAAGAGAGCTGGACAAGCGCAGAGCTGGCGGAACCATAGGGGACACCAAGCGGGGCGAACGAGATGAATACGAGATTCTCTCTGGCGTCAAAGGGGGAAAGACCACAGGGAGCCCGCTGACTGCTGTGTTTTACAACAAGACAGCTCGCTCTGGAGATTATGAAAATACCGCCTTTTTGCCGCGACCATCTCACAGCGATTACGCCGCCTATGTCAAATACCATGGGTATAACGACCAAAATGGCGGGGGACATTTTTCCGGGCGGTTGACAGCACCCCTGGTGTTTGCAGGTGCTCTGTGTGAGGGGCTTCTGTGCACCAAGGGAATTGTAGGCGGTGCTGCTATACGCAGGATTGGGAAGGAGACAGCCCCCGGGTTTGAAACACAGGAAAACCTGGAAAAGGCCATAGAGCAGATGAATCATAGGGCCTTCCCCTGTCTAGATCCAGCTGCCGAAGAGCGGATAAAGGGGCAGATAGAAGCTGCTGTCAAAGCGGGAGACTCGGTAGGCGGCGTAGCGGAAATCTGCGTGATAGGTCTGCCTGTGGGGTTGGGAGAGCCTATGCTGGAGAGTGTGGAGAGCCAAATTGCCGCGCTAGTGTACAGTGTGCCGGGGGTGAAAGGCCTGGAGTTTGGCGCGGGATTTGCCCTAGGTGAGATGCGGGGCAGCGAGGCAAACGACAACTTTTATATGGAAGGAGATAGGGTAAAGACAAAGACCAACCGCAGCGGCGGAATCAACGGCGGATTGACCAACGGAATGCCTTTGATTTTCCGAGCGGCAATGCGGCCCACTCCCTCTATCTTTCAACCGCAAGAGACAGTGGATTTGGTGAGCGGCCAAGATGCTGTATTAAAAATAAAAGGGCGACACGACGGATGCATTCTGCGCCGTGGCATTCACGGCATCAAAGCGGCAGCGATGATCGCCCTGACCAACCTGATGCTAAAATCGGGTGGAGAGTGGCAATAGATAGGAAGGAAGAAACATGGAAGAAATGACGCTGGAAAAGTGCCGGGAGCAGCTGGATCAGATCGATAGGGAGCTGATCAGCCTGTTTGAAAGACGCTGCCAAGTGAGCCTAGAGGTGGCTCGATGCAAAGAAAAGACGGGGAAGGCAGTGTTTGACAAAAAAAGGGAGCAGCAAGTGCGCCTTACCAGGCAGAGCATGGTGCAAGACCCAGCTTTGGCAGGGCAGGTGCAACAGTTTATCGAAAATATTTTGCATCTGAGCAAAGAATTGCAGCGGGAATATTTGAGCAGGCGGGAAATGGAAAATGCCCCATTGCAGGGAAAAGAGCTGGAGACGTCCAGCCAAAAAGGGCCAATACTGTATTTGGGAATGCAGGGCTCCAACTCTCATTTGGCGGCTCAGAAGGTAGGTGCAGGCAGGCAGCTCATTGAAAAGAACAGCTTTGAGGAGATCTTTGAGACGTTAAAGGTCCACCAGAACGTGGAGGCGGTTTTGCCCATGGAAAATTCCATCCACGGCGATGTGGGCGCTATTCTCACGGGAATCATCCAAAATGGGCTTTTTATACGGGGGGAGTTCAGCCTGAAAATCGAGAACATTTTGATGGGCAAACAGGGAGCGACAATAGAAGGACTCAAGCGCGTTTACTCTCACGAGCAGGCGTTAGGACAGTGCAGTAAGTACTTGAGCGGGCTGGAGGGGGTTACGCTGGTTCCCTACACCAGCACATCGGCGGCGGCGGAGTACGTGAGCGGACAACAAAGTCTGGAAGAGGGAGCGGTGGCCAACTCCTTGGCCATGGAGCTTTACGGGTTAGTGCCTCTTCAAAAGAACATCGCCGATGAGCCGAATAACTTCACCCGCTTTTTGCTGATCGGACGCCAATGCCGCAAGGACGACAGTTGCAACAAGATCAGCATGCACTTTGATTTAAATCACACCTGTGGCACGTTGAGCAGTGTGCTGGAGATTTTCCAAAAACACCGGGCCAATCTTTTGAATATTCGCTCGTATCCTCACTACCAAAATGGATTTATCTACAGTTTTTATGTGGAATGCGAGGGAAATCTGCTGGACACAGAGGTGGGTAGACTGATGGAAGAACTGAATCAAAACACCCTATCCTTTCAAATCCTAGGTAATTACGAAAATGCAACCCATGGATGAGGGAAGACCAGGAGGATAGGAGAGCATTATGAATAACGTGTATTTTATCGGCATGATGGGAGCGGGAAAGACCGCATTCGCCAGCACGGTGGCGAAAAAACTCAAACGGCCTTTTGTAGATGTGGATGCGTATATCGAGCAGACCCAGGGCGTCTCCATCCCCGAAATATTTGCCCAAGAGGGGCAACAGGCATTTCGTGAAATCGAACACCAAGCCGTTGCCAGTCTGGCCCAGGAAAACGGCTGGGTGATCAGCCTGGGTGGAGGAGCGGTTTTACGGCAGGACAATGTGGAAATTATGAGGAGCACGGGGGTAGTGTTATATCTCGAGAGGCCGGTTGAGCATATCATGGGAGATGTGGACATTGCACACCGACCCAATTTGCGCTCCAAAGAGGACGTGGAAAGGGTATATGAGAGCAGAAGGGAGATTTACGAACAGGCTTGCCATATAAAAATTATAAACGATGGCAGCTTTGCCCAGACCCGGCATCAAATTCTAAAGGCGCTGGAAGAGTGGGATTCACAAAATGGGAGACTTTAGGTTTCATAGAAGGGGTGCGTTAAAAATGGTAAGGCAATAGGCTATTTCGCCTTGCATACAAAAAAGTGGGCAAAGTACTCGGCCTTGCCCACCTGTTTTCACTACTTTTGCCCCAAAGCCTCCAGAAGGGCGTTTTTGAGCAGAGAGTAATCCTCTTTGCGGTTCTTCATCTGATGGTAGAGATAAAAGGACTCAAACCCTTGATAGATGAGCATCTCTAGGCCGTTTTGGATGGTAAGGCCTCTCTTTTCCGCCTCTTGAAGAAATGTGGTCTTGCCGGGGTTGTAGATGATATCCACAGCAGCAGCGCGTTTGGGCAGAGCGTCTAAAAAGGAGAGATCTTCCCAGTCCTCTGAGATGCCATGCATGCCAAGACAGGTGGTGTTGATGAGAATATCCGTCTGTGTTAGGAGAGAAGCGAGATCGCTACCCAGCTCATAGGTGTGGCAATCGCAGGCGAAGTTCTGGGAGACCAGCTGAGCGATGTGCTGTGCCCGGGAAAGCGAACGGTTGACGATGTCTATGCAGCTTGCTTTATAGTGGGCCAGACTGAGACAGATGGATACGCTGGCACCGCCAGCCCCCAACACAGTGATGTGCTTTCCATCGATGGGAATGCCATTTTGTACGAGCCCTTCACAAAGACCTATGCCGTCCACATTGTAGCCCGCCAATTTGCCATCCCGGTTGACTACGATGTTCACTGCCTGGGCCAAAGAGGCAAAGGGATCTACTTCATCTAGATATTGAATGATCTCTTTTTTGAGCGGCATAGTGACGTTAAATCCAAAAATTGGGGTAGCGCGAACGGACGCAATAAACTCTGCCAATTGATTTGGCGCCACTTGGGTGCGAGCATAATGGCAATCAAGACCGTAAACAGGGTATAATGTGTTGTAGATCACAGGAGAAAGACTGTGATCGATAGGGTCTCCAATAATCGTATATTGGTGTTTCATCATATCACTCCTCAAAAACAGTATACCTTTAAAATTGGCTATGACGGGGAAAAATCCTCTTTTGAGATAGTAAATAGATGAGGGGACATCAGGTGGTAAGCGGTCTTTTAGAGAAAACAATATATAAGAGAAAAAGGATAGAAAAAGGAGAGAGCAAAGATGAAAAAAATTGCGGTGATTAACGGCCCAAACCTCAACATGTTAGGGCAAAGAGAAGTGAGCGTGTATGGAGAGAAAACGTTGGCCGAAATCAACCAAATCATTGAGGATAAGGCAAAAGAGATGGACGCCCAGGTGGATTTCTTTACCTCCAATGTGGAGGGAGAGATTGTGGGCGCCATTCACCGGTATATTTTGGAGTGCGATGGCATTATTTTAAACGCTGGGGCGTATACCCACTATTCTTATGCCATTCGGGATGCGATTGCCATGGCGAAAATTCCCATTGTAGAGGTGCACCTTTCCAATGTACACAGCAGGGAGGAGTTCCGCCACACCTCGCTGCTGGCTCCCGTGGCCGCGGGGTCGATCATGGGGTTCGGCCTGAACTCCTATCGGCTGGGCGTGTACGCGCTGCTGACAGGCGCGGAAAAATAGTTGCGTCGGGGCGGAAGCCCGGCAACGCTGCCTTCAAGTCCTCTCCGGGGAGGGATTCGGGGTGGACAGACTTGTGAACGACGCCAACGGCGGCGGCAACACCGCCCGAGAGCGTATCGAAGGATAATATAAACGTAAAAACATAGCTCTATGTATCGCATGAAAAAAACCAAGATTGTCGCTACGATGTCGGATTTCCGCTGCACCGAAGAGTTCGTAAAACAGCTTTTCGACGCGGGTATGGACGTGGTGCGCGTCAATTCGGCGCACGTCTCCGAGGACGGGGCCACGCATATCGTCGAGACGGTGCACCGGGTGAACCCGGCCATTCCGATTATGATAGATACCAAAGGACCCGAAATCCGTGTCACGACGATCGCCGACGAATACGGCAACAGCATCAATTTCCGCCCGGGGGACCGGGTGGCCGTGCGCGGTTCGGACGGCTCGGACTTCACGACCCGCAAGGTGGTCTACATGAACGTGCCGTCGATCGTGAGCGACATTCCCGTCGGGGCGCGGATGCTGATCGCCGACGGCGAGCTGGAAATCCGCGTCGTGGGCAAGAACGATACGGAGTTGGACTGCGAGTTCGTCGTGGGAGGCGCCATGCGTTCGCGCAAGAGCGTCAACGTGCCGTCGGTGTCGATCAACCTGCCTTCGGTGACGGAGAAAGACCGCCGGTTTATCGAGTGGGCCGTGAAGAACGACGTGGATTTCATCGCACACTCGTTCGTGCGCAGCGCCAGGGACATCAAAGCCGTGCAGGACATCCTCGATGCCCACGGCAGCAAGATCAAGATCATCTCGAAGATCGAGAACCGCGAGGGGCTCGACAACATCGACGAGATCATCGAGGCGTCGTACGGCATCATGGTGGCGCGCGGCGACCTGGGGGTGGAGCTTCCCGCCGAGGCGATTCCCAATACCCAGCGGCGTATCGTCGAGAAGTGCATTTGCGCCAAGCGTCCGGTGATTATCGCCACTCAGATGCTCTATTCGATGGTCAAGAGCCCGCGTCCGACGCGCGCCGAGGTGAGCGACGTGGCCAGCGCCATTTACGAGCGTGTGGACGCCGTGATGTTGAGCGACGAGACCGCCATGGGCGATTTCCCCGTGCAGTCGGTGGAGACGATGGCCCGCATCGCCCGCGAGATCGAGCGCGACGAGACGCATTTCAAGCCGATGATCGACATGGACATGGTCTCGGTGAACCACGAGATCACGGCGCAGCTGGCACGTTCGGCCGTGCGTGCCTCGACCAACCTGCCGATAAAATATGTGGTGCTCGACACCAAGACCGGCCGTACGGGCCGTTATCTCGCTGCGTTCCGCGGCCGGAAGACCGTGATGGCCGTCTGCTACCCGCTTCACGCGCAGCGTATTCTGGCGCTGTCGTACGGCGTGGTGCCTATTCTGCGCAATCAGGAGCTGCACGACAAGTATCATTTCTTGGTCGATGCGCTCGAATTCCTCGATCAGTACCGCAAACTCAAGGGCGAGGATCTGCTGGCCATCGTGGGCGGCAGCTTCGGACCCGACGGAGGTGCGTCGTATGTCGAGATCGCCAATGTGGACAACATCCGCCGGCGCAACGAGGAGATCGTTGCGGCGCAAAAGTGTTAGCCGTTGAAAGGGGAGCTGAAGGATAAGGTCGCCCGCGGCGTGGCGTGGAGCATGGCCGAGAAGATCGGTACGATGCTCCTCCAGATGGCCGTGAGCCTTATTATCCTGCGCCTGCTGACCCGCGACATCCTCGGCGTCATGGCGATTCCGACGGCCGTGGTGGCCGTGGCGCTGGTGCTCGTGGACAGCGGTTTTTCGCAGGCGCTGATCCGCAAGGCGGCCCCTTCGGCGGACGATTACAAATCGGTTTTCGCCTTCAATATCGGGGTTTCGCTGGTGATGTACGCGCTTTTCACGGCGCTGGCGTTTCCGGCGTCGCGGTTCTACGACATGCCCCAGATCGCGCAGATCGCACCCGTGTTTTTCCTGCAGCTGCCCATCGGGGCGCTGTGCGCCATTCAGAATACGATCTGCGTCAGGCAGTTCCGTTTCGCGCTGTTGTCGAAGGTGACTTTCGCCTCGTCGCTCGCGGGCGGACTGGCGGCGATCGGTCTTGCGCTCGCCGGGTTCGGGATCTGGTGTATCGTGGCCCAGCGCGTGCTGCAGGCGGCGGTGCGGACTCTGCTGTTGTGGTGGCTGAGCGACTGGCGGCCCTGCGGGGCGTGCAGCCGCGGGCCGCTGCGCGAAATGGCTCCCTTCAGTTTCAGCCTGATCGCCACGGACCTGATTTCGACGTTCTACAATAAGATTCCGCAGTTTTTCCTCGGACGGCTCTATCCGGCCGATACGCTCGGTTCGTTCGATCAGGCGATCAAGCTCAAGGATCAGCCGACGATTTCGGCGATGCAGGCCGTGCAGAGCGTCACTTTCCCTGCGCTGGCCAAGATCAGGGACGACGCTCCGAAGTTCGCCGAGAGCTACCGGCAGGTCGTGATGGTGGTCTCCTACGTTCTTTTCCCGGTCATGCTGGGCATGTCGGCCGTGGCGCACGACATGTTCGCCGTCCTGCTGGGCGAGGAGTGGA
>CAJJPW010000048.1 GCA_905193725.1 uncultured Eubacteriales bacterium | reverse complement strand
CTAGTAAAAGCGTTTGACTTTCTTTTGCAAGATATCTGGGTGAGCGCTAAGATCATGGCTCTGACGGATGTGCAGGTGTACAATGCTGTGTTGGCTGCAAACGCCGTATATGCTCTCAACCAATTGGGATTTTCCATCTCCGTTCAGCAGGTACAGGAAGGCTTAAAAGATGCGGTAATTCCGGCCCGCCAACAGATCATCATGGATGACGATGTGGAGGTGATGATTGACGGCGGCCACAATGAAGATGCGTTTCTTGCGCTACAGCAGACGGTGTATCATCGCTATGCAGGGCAAAAACCAGTGTTTCTCATCGCCATGATGAAGGATAAAGACCCGGCAAAACTCTATGAAATGATAGAGGATTTGCAAAGTGAGGTAGTGGTAACTCAGGTAGACGAGGAACGAGGCAAAAACATCATTGATATGTCAGAAGAATTGCTAGAAGGAGATGCACATCCGCTGATGGTGAAGGAGATGTCTGAAGCGTATTTTGTGGCGAAAAAAATGGCCAAGAATTCTCGAACCAGCTTAGTGGTATGTGGCTCTATGTACCTGGCAGGTGAGATATTAAAATTGATGGAAAAAGAGGGAATCTACCAGAGTTGATGAGCTCTTGTTGAAAAAATGGGATAAATGAGTAAGATTTAAGACAGGGTAAAACAATACCTTGTCTTTTTTTGTGTATTGAGAGGATAAATCATTTCACTGTAAGAATAAAATAACCTTCCGCTAAATAAACATGGTATATAACTTAAAAAGTAGGCGGTGTTGTTATGCGGATATATGTACTAAAAAAGTCAAGCGTCATTCGAACAGTGGTGTTTGTGTTGCTCATAGCTTGTGCACTGGTCTATACGACAGTAGTGCTCAATAAGGATATTTCTGCATTTAATGAGGGAGAAACAGACCGGATGCCTATCTGTAGGGTGGATACACAAAATAAAAACATTTCACTGACTATTGATACGGCCTTTGGAGAGGATTATACCGAGGAGATTTTAAACGTTTTAAAGGAAAATGATGTAAAGGCAACTTTTTGCGTCCTGGGGATGTGGGCGGAAAAAAATCCCGAGCTGGTAAAAGCCATCGTGGCGGACGGACATGAGATCATCAGTCACTCCATGAATCACGAGAGATATCCTGATTTAGAGGAAACGCAGGTGATAGAAGACGCGACAGCTGCACGGGAGTATTTAAAACAGGTAGCCAGTGTAGATACCCCGTATATTCGCATGCCCTATGGAGCCTTTGACAATATGGTGATGAATGCGCTGGAAAGTAACGGATTTATCCCTATTAAATGGAGTTTGGACTCCAAGGATTGGGAAGGAAACGGCGCGGAGGAGATTGTAAAGAGGGTTACAGGGAATCTCACTTCTGGAGATATTGTCATGTTCCAAAACAACGTAAAGGATACCCCGGAAGCGCTGAAAACTCTGTTGCCCATGCTCAAACAAAATGGCTATCAAGTCGTTCCACTAGACACGCTTGTATTAAAGGGAGATTACTCTGTGGATCAAAATGGCCTGCAAACACAAAAAAATGCCTCACAAAATGCAGCAGAACCCTCCCAGACAGCCCAGAGCGCAGCCCCTTCTCCCAGCTCTGGTGTGAGCAGTGCACCATCACAGGATACACAACAATAGTGAAGATACGTTACATTCATCATGGAAATACATGGCCTGGAGGAAATTATGGAATCTAACACCAACTGTGAAAACAAACTTACCTTAATCGGCACAATAGCCAGCGATGTGGTCTTAAACCACACGGTTTTTGGCGAGGGATTTTACCACTTTGATCTGAAAGTAAAGAGAATCAGTGGTGTCTACGATGTACTACCTGTAACCGTTTCAGAGAGACTCATCTCCATTGAGGAAATCCATACGGGGGATACGGTTAGAATATCCGGGCAAATCAGATCTTATAACAAACAAATCGGAAAGGCTAATAGGCTGATTATCACGGTATTTGCTAAGAATATAGAGCGCATGGCGCAGGAAACGCCACATGAAAATGAGATCTTTCTGAGTGGATATATCTGCAAACCCACAGTTTACCGGGTGACACCATTTGGCAGGGAAATATCAGATATTCTATTGGCGATCAATCGGTCGTACAATAAGTCGGACTACATTCCCTGTATCGCCTGGGGGAGAAATGCAAAGTTTGTAGGGGAACTGAAAATGGGCGATAAAATCGTTTTAGAGGGGCGTATCCAAAGTAGAGAATATGAAAAGGTATTGGAATCTGGGGAAAAGGAGACGCGGAAGGCCTTTGAGGTATCGGTCGCAAAGCTCAAAAAGGAAGAACCCGAGGAGGAAACCAGATCGCTGGAAAAATGAACTTTATCTTCGCGTTTTAATGTGCTAAAATATAGACTAGGATCTAGTCTATATTTTTTTGCAGTGAATCGGAAAAAACGTCGATTCTGGCAAAAAAAATATTGTAGTGGCGGATTATGATCCAGCCTACTAAGCATGAGAAAATCTAGAGGGTGTTTTATGAAAATAGCAAGAGTATGGATGGACGGAAGGAAACACACTGGTTACTTGGAAAACGAGAGATTTTATCCCTTTGTGTATAGCGATATCTGCTGCAAAGAGGTGGCCTCTCAGTCGTATTCCACCCAGAAAGTGAAGCTGTTAGCGCCGTGCACGCCCAGCAAAATCGTATGCGTAGGGCTCAACTACCAAGAACACGCAAAAGAGCTGAACTTTGAGACGCTATCCCAGCCCCAGATTTTTTTGAAACCACCTAGTGCAGTGATAGGACCGATGGACGAGATTGTCTACCCAGAAGCCAGTGGGCGAGTGGATTATGAGGCGGAGCTGGCTGTAGTAATGGGGAAAAAGGCGAAAAATCTCTCAGCAGAGCAGGTGCCCGAAGCTATTTTAGGATATACCTGCTTAAACGACGTAACCGCCAGAGATATTCAAAATACAGAGACCCAGTGGACAAGGGCCAAGGGATTTGACACTTTCTGTCCCATAGGTCCGTATATTGAGACGGAGCTTTCGCCACAAGGGTTGGATGTGCGGGCAGTACTCAATGGAAAGACGGTGCAACATGGCAATACCAGCGACATGATCTTTTCGGTGTACCAGCTGGTGGCGTTTATCAGCCAGGTGATGACCCTTCTGCCGGGAGATGTGATTGCTACAGGTACGCCCAGCGGCATTGGGCCTATGAACCCTGGCGACACCATTGAAATCGCCATTGAGGGCATTGGGAGCTTAGTAAACCATGTGAAATAATTTGTGAAATTAAAAACGACAGAATAGGCGTGCAAAATATGGACACAGAAAAAGGAGTGTGAAAGCATGGATCCTAAAATCAAAAAAAAGGATTTGGAGCGGCTGTATGAGGCTGTGTTATCACTGAAAACCACAAAAGAATGTGATAAATTCTTTGAAGATATCTGTACCATCTCAGAGCTTGCGGCAATTACTCAGAGGTTAAAGGTGGCGTTTATGCTGAGTGAGAAACAGACGTGCCATGACATTGCAGAAAAGACAGGAGCCAGCACCGCTACCATTAGCAGGGTGAACCGATGCCTGAATTACGGTCCGGGGGGCTATAACATGGTGATAGAACGGTACAACGCCTCGAAACAGGAAGAGTAAAAACAAGCGGCATACAAGTGAATGCCGCCTATTTTTGGCCATCAACGAGGAAAAGAGGAGACTATGGATTTATCATTTTTAAACGACATGCAAAAAAAGGCCGTAACTACAGTGGATGGGCCGCTTTTGGTTTTGGCGGGAGCGGGCTCTGGAAAGACCAGTGTGCTCACCAATCGAGTGGCGTATCTCATAGAGGAAATTGGCGCTTCTCCCTATGAAATTTTGGCAATTACCTTTACCAACAAGGCAGCCAATGAGATGAAAGAGCGGATTAGCAGCCTGCTGAAAATGGATGTGCGGGATATGTGGATCAGCACCTTCCACTCCATGTGCGTGCGCATTTTAAGGAGAGAAGCGGGAAAGCTGGGGTATGAGAGCGGCTTTTCCATCTATGACAGCCAAGACAGCCTAAGTGTGGTCAAAAAAATCATGTCGGACCTAGAGATTGACACGAATTTTGTCAATCCCAAACTGGCCAGAGCTGCCATCAGCGACATCAAAAACAGCGGCCTTGCGCTAGAACAGTTGGGCAATTATCTGGAGAAAAAATACCCTGTGCTGGGCAGTACCCTGCTTAGCATCTATAAAACCTATGGGACCAGGCTAAAACGGGAAAACGCCATGGATTTTGACGATCTGCTGCTCAATACAGTGATGCTATTTCGACAATTTGAGCCGGTGCGAGATCACTATGCCAGAAAATTCCGCTATGTATTGGTGGATGAATATCAGGATACCAACCAGGTGCAATATGAGCTGGTGAAAATGCTCAGCGGTGTCTATCGCAACCTGTTTGTGGTGGGAGATGACGACCAGAGCATCTATGGATGGCGGGGCGCTAACATCCAAAACATCCTGGGCTTTGAAAAGGACTTCCCAGATGCCAAGGTGATCAAGTTGGAGCAAAACTACCGCTCTCAGATGAACATCCTAAACGCCGCCAATGAGGTGATTAAAAACAACGGGCAGCGCAAGCCAAAATCTCTATGGTCTACCATAAAGTCCACGGAAAAGCCCAAGCTGCTGATCACTAATACCGAATATGACGAGGCAGAGTGCATCGCAAGAGAGATCAACGAGCAGGTGCGCCGAGGGGACAGCCATTATGGGGATTTTGCCATTCTCTATCGGATGCACACCCAAGCCCGTCTGTTGGAGGAAAAACTCCGCATCTACGGCGTGCCTTACCGAATTTACGGGGGCATGAGCTTTTACGAGCGCAAGGAGATCAAAGACATGATCGCCTATTTGACGCTGCTGGCCAACCCCAATGCCGACACGGCATTTTTGCGGATTGCCAATACGCCAAAACGGGGCATCGGAGATACTAGCCTTACTAGGATTCGTAAGATGGCGATGGAGTACGAAATGAGTTTGCTGGAAATCGCCATGAACGCAAAGGACTTGCTCCAGGGCGCCATTGCCACAAAGTTGGCGTCTTTTGCAGAAATGATAGAGGAGCTGACCCAACGCAAGGACGAGATTCCCGTGAGCGAGCTCATTGGGGAAGTGTTCCACGAGACAGGGTATCACATGGCTTTGATGGCAGAACAAACTGATGAGGCCCAGATGCGCATAGAAAACGTGGAAGAACTGGTGCAGGCGGCCATTGAATTTGAAAATAAGGCACAAGAGGCAGGAGAGCAGATTACCTTAGAGGGATTCTTAGAGGATTTGGCGCTGATTACCGATGTGGACAGCATGGACGAGCAGGACTCGGTAACCCTCATGACGCTGCACAGTGCAAAGGGGCTGGAGTTCCCACAAGTATTTTTAACTGGACTAGAGGAAACAATATTTCCTAGCAGGAGAAGCGTAGAAGAGGACAATGTAGAGGAAGAGCGGCGGCTCATGTATGTGGGTATGACGCGGGCAAAGAAGACGCTGGTGATGAGCAGAGCGCTATCTCGCAGCTATTTTAGCTCTCGCAACCAGAATATGCCCTCTCGTTTTATCGAGGAAATACCGGAAAACATGTTGGAGGTCATCGATAAAACCCCCAAACATGCCGAAAGGCCGGCAGTGGAAAAACCCGCTGTTAAAAAAGAGGTGTTCCGCGGCTTTGGTGCGGCAATGCCCAAGTTTGAGAGCAAGGCAACGGAGAAGGCCAGCGCATTCCAGCCAGGCAATATCGTGAACCACCCTAAATTTGGTGATGGGACGATTTTGGAGGTCATGGGCAGCGGGGAAGAAGCAGTAGCGCTGATCGACTTCGCAGCGGGGAAAAAGAAGATGTTTTTGGCATTTGCTCCGCTCAAACTCACGAATAAATAGAAAAGGTGTGAACTCACTTGGAACAAGATGCGAACAAACGAATGCAGCAGCTGGTAAAACAACTCAATGAATACTGCTATGCCTATTATGTACTGGACGACCCTCTCGTCAGCGATGTGGAATTCGACAGACTCTATGATGAATTGAGGGAATTGGAAACTCAGACAGGAGTGGTGCTGGAGGATTCTCCCACCCAAAGAGTGGGGGGAGCACCTCTAGATAAATTTGAAAAACACCGGCATTTGGCACCACTTTACAGCTTGGACAAGGCAAAGACTATGGAAGAGATCGTGGAGTTTGCCAATCGTGCCAAGAAGATACTGGGACAGGACGCCAAATTGGTATACACCTTGGAGTACAAGTTTGACGGTCTGACGGTGAACTTGACATATGATGGGGGAAAGCTGATCTCAGCAGCCACGCGGGGCGATGGTGTCGTGGGGGAGGAGATTTTAGAGCAGGTGAAAACCATCGGCTCTGTACCCCTCTCTATCCCATTTTTAGGGAAGATGGAGGTGCAGGGAGAGGGCATTATGTATCTCTCTGCCTTAGAAAGATACAATAAAACTGCGGATCAACCTCTGAAAAACGCCCGGAATGCAGCAGCAGGTGCGCTGCGCAATCTAGACCCCAAAGAGACCAAAAAACGCAACCTAGATATCTTCTTCTATAATGTAGGGTATATCGAGGGCAAGAGCTTTGAGAGCCACACTGAGATGATTCAGTTCTTGCGGGACAACCGCTTTAAAGTCAGCGATTTTGAGAGAGTGTTTGAGGACTTTGGAGAGCTAGAGCGGGAAATTCAAAAAGTGGTGGAATCCAGAGACCAGCTGGATTTCCTCATAGACGGCTTGGTCATCAAAATCAACAGCTACGCCCAGCGAGAAGAGTTGGGCTATACGGTGAAATTCCCCAGATGGGCCATTGCCTATAAGTTCGAGGCGGAGGAGATCACCACAACCATCCAGCAGGTCACTTGGGAAGTGGGTAGAACGGGAAAACTCACGCCACTGGCTCACCTGGAACCGGTGGAGATCGGTGGCGCTCTCATCAAGCGGGCTACCCTCAACAACTACGAGGATATTTTGCGCAAGAAGGTGAGGATAGGTGCCAGAGTGTGGGTGCGCCGGTCTAACGACGTGATCCCAGAGATTCTAGGCGCGGTGCCAGGGCAGGAGGAAAAAGAGCTGACCCAGATCGAAAGACCAAAAGTGTGCCCGGCTTGCGGTAGTCCGTTAGAAGAAGTAGGGCCCAACGTTTACTGCATCAACTCCCTTTCTTGTCCGCCACAGTTGATCTCTAAAATCGTCCATTACGCCTCCAGAGATGGGGTGAATATCGAGACGTTTAGCGAAAAGACAGCGGCACTGCTCTTTGAGAAGGGCCTGATCCACGATATCGCGGATCTCTACCAGCTAAGAGAAGAGGATTTGGCTGGGCTAGAAGGCTTTAAGGAGAAGAAGATCGGCAATCTATTGGCGGCGATTGAGCAGAGCAAACACTGCGAGTTGGGGCCATTTTTGTACGCCCTTTCCATTTTTAATGTGGGGAAAAAGACTGCCAGCGACCTGGCAAAGCATTACGGCACCTTTGAAAAGGTGGCGCACGCGACGCTGGAAGAGCTCGTTGCCATTCGAGATATCGGGGAAATTGTGGCCAGGAGCATTGTAGACTTCTTTGCCAGCGAAAACGTCCAGAAGGTCTTGAGCCGGCTGTGGGAATACGGCGTACGCCCTCAGGATTACGTGGCAACCCAAACGGTAGAAAATCCCCTTTCTGGAAAAAAGGTAGTGCTGACGGGTACACTGCCTACGTTGACGAGAAATGACGCCAAGAAAATGCTAGAGGAGCTGGGGGCGCAAGTGGTGTCCTCGGTGAGCAAGAATACCGACTATGTGCTGGCGGGAGAAAACCCTGGCTCTAAAATGGAGAAGGCATTAAGCCTGGGGATCCCCATAATCTCCGAGGAGGAATTCCGGCAAATGGCAGGACAAGAAGGGTAAATCAGCAGGCAAATGACTAGATCAAGGAGGGGGATTGGCAATTTCCCCCTTTTCTTTAAGTGCCAATTGCGGTATAATAATATAGTTAAACTGGGGTGGATTTTGTCTTTCGTGGCATAAAAAAGACGAAGGACAGAAAGCGGCTTATGAATATGCGAGCTGACACATACTGTTTTAACGGATGAGAAAATATATGAGGCAAGGTGAGTGAACCGGAATGAAAATTACAATGCAAGATGTGGAAAAAGTGGCGTCCTTATCGATGATTCACTTTTCAGAAGAGGAAAAATTGCAGCTACAACAAGATCTGAGCAATATCATCGCCCATGTGGAAAAGCTCAATGAGCTGGACACAGAAGGGGTGGAACCTACAACATATATTCTCAATCAACAGAACATTTTAAGAGAGGATATCCCTCAGGAAAATATGGACAGGGATACGCTGATGGCAAATGCCCCCCAAAAGGATGAGGGCTGCTTTATCGTTCCCAAAGTTGTGGAATAGAGGAGGGATAACATATGAAGCTCAATGAATTGACAGTAACTCAAGCGGTGCAAAAACTGGAGAGCGGGGAGATCAGCAGCTATGAGCTGACAAAGGCCTGTCTGGAAAGGGCAGACCAGGTGGAAGGGGATATCAACGGATACACCACGCTGCTCCACGAGGCAGCCTTAGACGCCGCTAAAGCAGTGGATGAAAAGAGAGCCAAGGGGGAGAAGATGGGAAAACTGGCCGGCATTCCCGGTGCCATTAAAGACGGCATCAGCACCAAAGGTGTGGAGTCCACGGCAAGCTCTCTCATGCTCAAGGGATACATTCCTCCCTATAACGCTACGGTTATCCAAAAACTCAATGGGGAGGACTATGTACTTTTGGGAAAAACCAATCTGGACGAATTCGCCATGGGCTCTTCCACAGAGAACTCCTACATGGGAGTTACCAAAAACCCCTGGGATCTTACTCGAGTATCCGGCGGATCTTCTGGCGGCAGTGCAGCTGTGGTGGCAGCGGATGAAGCGATGTTTTCCCTGGGTTCAGACACAGGTGGATCCATCCGGCAACCAGCAGCATATTGCGGCGTGGTAGGATTAAAACCCACCTATGGCAGCGTATCCCGCTATGGATTATTTGCCTTTGCATCCTCCCTAGACCAAATTGGGCCGATTACCAAATCGGTAGAAGATGCGGCGTTGATCATGAACGTGATTTCCGGAAGGGATCATAGAGATTCCACTTCCGCAGTGATGGAATACCCAGATTATCAAAGGGATTTGCAAAAGGATATTAAGGGCATGAAAGTGGGCGTCCCCAAGGAGTATTTTGAAGCGGGCATGTGCGATGACACCAAAAAAGTGTTCCAAAATGCGCTGGATACTCTCGCTCAGCTGGGAGCAGTGGTGGAGGAGACAACCCTTCCCACCTTTGACTACTCCCTTTCCGCCTATTACATCATTTCCTCCGCTGAGGTAGCCTCCAACCTGTCTCGCTACGACGGCATTCGCTACGGCTATCGTGCGGAGAATGTAAACGGCATCAAGGACTTGTTTAAAAAGACCCGCAGCGAGGGATTTGGAGCCGAGGCCAAACGGAGAATTGCTCTGGGCAACTATGTACTCAGCTCTGGATACTACGACGCCTATTATCTGAAGGCCCTCAAAGTGCGTACCCTGATCAAGCGGGATTTCGAAAAGCTGTTTGAGACCTACGACATTCTCTTTTCGCCTGTCACGGCCTCGCCGGCATTTGCCATTGGGGAAAAGACCAGTCCGCTGGACATGTACGCCACGGATATTTTTACAGTGCCGGTGAACATTGCAGGGCTTTGCGCGATTTCTCTGCCCGGCGGCCTTTCGTCAGAGGGCCTGCCCATCGGCGTGCAGGTGATCGGCAAGGCGTTTTCCGAGTGTACCGTTCTAAATGCGGCGTATCAGCTGGAACAGGCACTGGGTTTTGCCTGCAAACCCTCACTGTAAAGGAGAGATGGACATGGAGTTTGAAGTTGTAATCGGATTAGAAGTGCATATAGAGCTGGCTACCAAGACAAAGATATTCTGTAGCTGTAAAAACGAGTTTGGCGCAGCACCCAACACCAACTGCTGCCCAGTGTGTCTGGCATTGCCGGGGGCACTGCCTGTACTCAACAAAAAAGTGGTGGAGTTCGGCATTAAGGCGGGGCACGCGCTTAACTGTGAGATCCCCGAATTTTCTAAGATGGACAGAAAGGGATATTTCTATCCAGACCTTCCCAAGGCATACCAGATCTCTCAATTTGACTACCCACTATGCAAACAGGGATATGTGGATGTGCCCATGGAGGATTATGTGCGCCGGGTAGGTATCACCAGAATCCACATCGAGGAAGACGCTGGCAAGCTGGTGCACGATGGTTTCGGTGGCGACAGCGGTGTGGATCTCAACCGGTGTGGTGTACCGCTGATTGAGATCGTAACCGAGCCAGACCTTCGCAGTGCACAGGAAGTCAAGGAATTTTTGGAGACGTTGAAGGCCAACATCGAGTATGTGGGCATTTCAGACTGCAAGATGCAAGAGGGTTCTATGCGGTGCGACATCAACATCTCAGTGCGGGAAAAGGGCGCTACCACTTACGGAACCAGAACAGAGCTCAAGAACATCAACAGCATTTCAGCGGCTATCCGGGCTATTGAATATGAATCCCGCCGCCATATGGAGTGCGTGGAAGATGGGGAGGAGATCATCCAGGAGACCAGAAGATGGGATGACGGAAAGGGCAAGACCTTCCCCATGAGAGATAAGGAGGAAGCTCATGACTACCGGTACTTCCCAGATCCGGACTTAGTTCCTATTGTCGTAACCAAACAGCAGATTCAGGCGTGGAAGGACGAGATGCCGGAAATGCCCAAACAGCGCAAAGTGCGTTTTATCGAAGAGTATGATCTCCCAGCCTATGACGCGGGCATTTTGACCAGTTCAAAATACCTGGCGGACTTTTTTGAAGGGTGTACGGCCTTAGGTGCTGCTCCCAAAGCTGTGAGCAACTTCATCATGAGCGATGTATTGAGGCTGCTCAAGGAAATGGATTTAGAGCCCAAAGACCTACCTATCGCTCCAGAACGGTTGGTAGAGGTGTTAAAGCTCATAGACGACAAAGTGGTGAGCACCACCGTGGGCAAACAGGTGTTTGAGGAGGCCTTTAAAACGGGAAAAACTGCCGCGGAGATCGTGGAGGAAAAGGGCCTCAAACAGATCAACGATGACAGCGCCATTCGCCAGATTGTAGCTGAGGTGATTGCAGAAAATCCAAAGCCCGCAAACGACTTCAAAGGAGGGAACCCCAAAGCCCTCACTGCCTATGTGGGCAAGGTGATGAAGGCCACCAAGGGCAAGGCAAATCCACAATTGGTGAACCAGCTAGTGAGAGAAGAAGTAGATAAGCTGTAGTGTGGAAGCACGAAAGTAGGCTGATACAGCGAGGATTGCAAAGTATG
>CAJJPW010000047.1 GCA_905193725.1 uncultured Eubacteriales bacterium | reverse complement strand
AAAGTTTGATATTAAGCATTGCCGGTGTGGTTCTTGTGATTTTCCTTTCCCAGATTGAGGGGATCGTGGGAGCTTTTCGCGCAGAAGATCTGCTCCAAAATGGATATTCAGCAGATTTGATTCTCACTGCCCTGTCTTCTGATTGGATGATTCTGGCCTTGCCCATCCTGGCGGCATTACCATGTACTGCTGGCTTTGTGGACGAAGTCAAAAGCGGATTTATCAAAGAATACCTACCGCGCACGACAGTGAAAAAATATATTGGAGGCAAGATTGCCGCATGTACGCTTTCCGGCGGCTTTGTATTGGCGGCGGGAATTCTTTTGGCATATGGCGTCTCAGCTTTGGTGTTTTCCCCCATGGAAGGCCCATTGGAAGAAGACGCAGCAGTTCGATATTATTTGGCGGAAATCGTGAGCCGTGCGGCGCTGTTTTTCGTATCCGGAGCATTTTGGGCACTGGTGGGCATGACGTTCTCGACGGTCACGAACAGCAAGTACATGGCCTATGCATCGCCCTTTATCTTTTATTATGTGCTCATCATCTTGAATGAACGGTATTTCCCTGATTTTTACATCCTGTATCCCAAAGAATGGCTGGCCCCTTCGGAATTTTGGGTGATGGGCAGCTGGGGTGTAGCGCTCTGGCTGTTGGAGTTGAGCATTATGATAGCTCTTGTATTTACAATTGCTGCGAAACGGAGGATAGGAAAATTATGAAGTTTTTCAAACAGTCTTTGTCCGTCGCTTCATACAATTTCCGGCAATGGCATAAAAATCTGCGAATTGTCGTCACTTTTGCTCTTGCCTTTATTCTCTGCTTTTTACTATCGGATAAAGCGGTTAAGTTTGCCCAAGAATACGGGACGACGATGCAGCTGGTAGAGGCGTTTGTCTGGACGTTTGGGGACAGCAACTCCATTTTGTTATCCTCGTTGCTGCTGGTGCTGCTGTTTGCGGATATGCCATTTATCTCCAGCGGAACGCCTTTTTATTTGGTGCGGATCAACCGCAAAATTTGGATAACAGGACAAGCGTTGTATGTGGTGGGGGCGACCTTTCTCTATCTGGTGTTTATTCTGGCAGCCACGTCGCTGGTGTGCATGACTCAATCCTTTGCGGGAAACATGTGGAGCGAAACGGCGGCCATCCTGGGCTATTCCGGCGCGGGACAGGAGGTTGCATTGCCAGCTTTAGTCAAAACGCTGGAGATGAGCACGCCCTATGCTTGTATGGGAACCATCTTTCTTCTTATGCTTCTGTATGCCCTGCTTTTGGTGTTTATCATGCTGGTGTTCAATCTATATAAGGGCCAAGCAGCTGGAGTGATTAGTGCATTTGTGTTCAGCGTTTACGGTTTTTTGCTCAATCCTCAGACGTTAAAAAATATTTTTCAATTGCCAGATGAATTGGTATATCGAGCGAATGTGGCGGTGGGGTGGCTTTCCCCCTTGAACCACGCCACCTATCATATGCATAACTTTGGATATGACTTACTGCCCAGGCTTTGGCAGACATACGTCATTTTTGGCGTTTTGATTATACTGTGTTATATTCTCTCGCTGCGGGCGGTGCGAAAATATAGCTTTCATTTTACAGGGACGGAGGGGTAAAACGCCAATGGATATTGCCATCAGTGTACAGCATGTATCGAAAAAATTTGGAGAAGATGAGGTGCTGAAGGATATTTGCAGGGAGTTTGAAGAGGGGAAAATTCACGGTATTGTGGGCAACAACGGCAGTGGAAAAACAGTGCTTATGAAGTGCATTTGTGGATTTCTCCAACCGACCCATGGAAAGATTTTTGTTCGATACAAAGAAGTGGGAAAGGATATGGACTTTCCGCCAGACTTGGGAATCATTATTGAGACGCCTGGATTTTTACCCAATGTAACGGGAGTAAAAAATCTGGAGTTATTAGCGTCTTTGAATCACAAAGTGGATAGAAAGGCGATCTGCCAAGTCATTCGCAGAGTAGGATTAGACCCAGAAATGAAAAAACACGTGGGGAAATATTCTCTTGGCATGCGTCAACGGTTAGGGATTGCCCAGGCGATTATGGAAAACCCATCCATTCTCATTCTGGACGAGCCTTTTAATGGGCTTGATAAACACGCTGTCGCGGATATGCGGGAACTGATTAAATCCCTTCGAACAGATGGAAAAACTATTCTTTTAGCCAGCCACAATCAATCGGATATTGACGAGCTGTGCGATACGGTGTGCGAAATGGATGCAGGCGTGATGACCATGGTGAGAGTATGAAAGAACTATTAAAACTGGAGAACGTCGTCAAAGTCTACGGCGGCGAACGAGCGGTGAATAACATCACTCTAGCGCTGTACCCAGGAGAAAAGGTCCTCATTCACGGCCCGCTGAGAAGCGGAAAGAGTACGTTGCTGCGGCTGATCGCTGGGATAGAGCGTCCAGACGCGGGGAAGATTGTCAGGCCAGCGCCCATAGGAGTGGTACAAGAGGAAGATGGGCTTATCCCAGAGTATACGCTGTGGGAAAATATCGCTTTCCCACTATCCTTGAGAGGAGAACAGCAGTCTGAAAAAAAGGCTCGGGCGATGATGGAATTCTTGGGGATATCGTATATCGCCGGCGCAAAACCGCAAAAAGTCTCTCGGGTGGAACGCCGTCTGGCAGCGCTGGCCAGAGCGGTAATGACAAAGCCATCCCTGCTTTTATTGGATGAGTATACAGCGGGGGTTTCCCATCAAGAGACGATACATCTATGGAACGCCCTGGAGCAGCTGATACAGGAAAATTCGATGGGAATCATAATGTTTTCTACACAAGAGTATGAACAAGCATTCTCTAAAAAATATTACATGGAATACGGAAAAATATCGGGGGAAACAAAGTGAAAAAACAAATTATTTCAATTTTATTGGCGTGTATGATTATGCTGATTCCTATTGGCGTGTATGGGGCGGAAGAAGGAGTGGCTGTACCCACTGTGCAAGCGAATAGGCAAAACGAGCAGACTGATGAGGATTCGTCTCAAACGGATTTACCCCAGGAAGAGGGGCCTATGGTACTGGTGATAGATGACCAGCACACCTATGAGGGGATGGAAAAGCCCTATAAAAGCGGATATACACCGACGGTAAAAGACGGAAAGGTAACGGTGGTGTTGCCCTTAATAGGCGAGGGAAATTTAGGGAACTTGACGGTAACGCCCAATTTAGGAGACCCGGCATCAGCTCCTTTTGTGTTTCAAAATTACCAAAAAACGGTGGGAGTAAGCGCGCAGAAGATTGACGGGACAGAGAAAACGCAACAGGTCTATTACATTCGCTTTGATTTCGCGTTAGCCAAATCACGATTTAACGGCACATATCCAATTACCATTGACGTCCAAGGGCAGGGCATTGCTCAAAGCTTTACCAGTTATGTGACTATCACAGACGGGAAGGACCCGAGTACAGGAGAGGAAGTTCCTGTCGCGGCAGAGCCAAAGCCGGAATCCCAGCCCATCCTCATTGTGTCAGACAGCACAGTTTCACCAGAAATTCCAGAGGCAGGAGAGGAGTTTACTGTAGATGTTAAGATTACTAACACCAATGAGAAAAAAGCCGTCCAGAATATGACAGTAACGGTAGCGACGGATAATCCTCTGATTTCCCTGGAGGAACCCAGCAATACGTTTTACTTTGAGAAGTTTGGCAAAGGCCATACGGAAACTTTGCCCTTACATTTGAAAGCCGAGGCATCTACGCCGCCGGGAAAATACAATATTACATTGACCATGAGTTACGACAATACAGACGCTACAACACTCACCTCTACCGGAACAGTGCAGATAGAAGTGGCACAGCCCATGCGGGTGGAACTCACGCTGCCACAAATACCGGAATCGGTCAATGCGGGAGATACGCTGCCATTCTCCTTTCAATTTATGAATTTAGGCAGAGGAAACGTATATAATGTGCGCTGCGAGATAAATGTCCCTGGTTTTATGCCGGCGGGAGCTGCTTTCGCGGGAAACATGGAAGCGGGAACGAGTGTAAATGCAGAAGTGAATGTCTTTATTGGAACAAAGGACATGAGTGAAGACAGCGAGGAGACGGAGAAATACGGATATACCAGCGGAACTATCACGCTGATCTATGAAGATGAAAGTGGGAAGGAGTATTCGCAGGATTTTGAAATCACTGCGAATATCAATGAACCTGTGATTGCTGTTGCTGTGGATGAAAATGCAGCAGAGGAGGAACAAAAAAAGGTTGGCCAGTGGTGGATTGCTGTAGCGGCGCTTGGCGGGGCGATTGTGATTGCAGCTGCGATTGTGATACTTCGGAAGAGAAGGAAAAATCATGAAAGCTAACGGACTATGGAAATTAGCTGTCCGCACCTGGCGGCGCATGGGGATATTATATCTTGCAGTCGTAATCATTGGCGCCTTCAGCATGACGGCGGCATTGAATGCGCTGTTTACCTTGCAGGAAGAAAAAAACCAGCCCAGCCAATTGGCAGTAACAGCAGAGAATATCACGGACGAAACTCTGATGGAGATGGAGAAGATAGACGGTGTTTTGGGGGTGACGGGTGTGATCGATGTAGCCGTTACTCTAAATAGGGGAATGGAAATCGGAACTGATGGTACAGGGCGTGAAGCCGGAGTGGCTGAAGGAAACGTATGTGGAAGGGACAGGATTTTCCGAGCAAACCAGCATGCCATACATTGTTTTAAATGAGGCGGCGATGCGCTCTTTTACAGATGAAAATGGAAAGAAAATGAACGAAGACGATACATTCAATTGGGAAGAAACCGCATCTTTGGATGGCGAAAAGCCACTGCCGGCAAAAGTATGTGGGATTATCCAGGATGACAGCGAGGAACCCAAGGCGTATATGAGTCTCTCCCAGGCAAAAAATACGCTCTTGCATATGGGAAGTATTCCGGCCTACTCTTCTGCTTTGGTGCAAACACGAGATATGGGAAGCGAGGAACAGGTGCTGGATCAACTAGCCAGCCTGGGCCTGATGGGAACGCCGACGAACCCTGAACAACAGGAGGAATGGAAACGCAAAGAGATGGAATTGACTTATCTGCTGGTGATGGGACTACTTTCACTTCTGTGTTCAAGTGCCCTCGCCGGGAAAAATATAGCTCTGGACAGGAGCATTCATAAAGCGGAATACGAGCAACTCGGATATATGGGTCTGGAGAAAAGGCAGATATCAGGTATATGCTTACGACGCCATATCTTTTGTACAGCGGTTGGGTCAGCGCTGGGAATCATTATTTCATTATCAGTCCCTTCGTTTTTATTAGAAGAACTACGAGAGAGCAGTATTTTTGCCAGTAAAATATATCTTTTGACGTATATCATTGTTTTAGGAATATATATAGTGCCATGTCTGTTCTTTCGGAATTGGAAACCGGAAACTTTGAGGGCGATAGGATGAAAGAGCAATCAAAAAAGAGCAGTGATAAAAAGGAATACGGTTATTTGTTTTGGATTGGATCTGGATAAGTGGAGAGTCCATGCTCCCCACGTTGGAAGACGGAGAACTGGTATTAGCGGAGAAAATATCAAAATCTACGGGCGGAATATCCTATGGAGATGTAGTGATCGTTTCTTATCCGGATGGAATGCAGTGTGCAAAGCGTGTTTTGGGAATGGAAGGAGACATTCTAGAGATACAGGATAATCAAGTATTTCGTAATGGACAAGCGATACAGGAACCTTATTTATATGAAGAGACATTTCGAGATATGAAAATAGTGACAGTACCGAAGAATACAGTATTTGTGATGGGAGATAACAGAAATAATTCGACGGATAGCCGAGACGATATGGTTGACCCGAGTCCAATGAGTCGTGTAGTAGGCCATGTTTTTGCCGTTATTTATCCGTTCGACAAAATAAAAGGGATGGCATGATGAGATGCTTGTGATCTAAAAATTATGATAATTTGAATCCTTAAAGGATTCGAAACGATACAATTGAACAACAAATGAATGATGCTCGGAGCCGCTGACTGTGAGACTTCTGTGCCGTAATGATACCAGATGAGTTATCTGGGGGTCCTTGGCACAGGAAATAGTCCCACAGTCATGCGGCTCTTTTTCTCGTCTTTTCTGGCTTCCGTCAGCCGAGAAAGGACTTTTTTTATGTCTCTAAAAGCATGGCAAACAGCCATAGCCCAATATCCTTGACCTCTGATTTGAGTCAAAGGAAATGTTCAAAAGAGTACAGTTTGAGAGAGCAAGGCGAAAGAGCCTGGCGCCCGTGACTGGAAAAACAAAAACCAATACAGGAAGGTTTGCTCCTAAGTATGGGCTTACGGGGCTCTTGTTGTGCGGAGAATGCGGGTATCACTATCGCAGAGTAACGTGGTATCGGAGAAGTGGAAAAAAGGTCGTTTGGCGATGTACCAATAGGCTAGATAACGGGAATCGGTTTTGTCGGCACTCGCATACGATTTCAGAACCGGCACTGCAAAAAACGCTGACGCAATTTATCGCTAGCCTAGCAAGTGAAAAAGCAGAGTTAGCCAAAAAACTTGAAGGATATGCAGTAGAGGTCATAGAAGAGGAAACGGGGAGTGCAAGAAAAAAGGAATTGCAGATAAAACTGGAAGAGACGAATCAGAAAATACAGAAGCTTTTAAGCGCCGACATTATATCCGAAAAATTGATAGAACAATTAAGCGACGAATACGACAGAGTAAAAAGGGAACTGGATCAACTGGGTATACAGCGAGCAACGATGGAGCAGGAGAATGCATATCTGCAGGGAGTCAGGAAATATATACAGAATGCGGATTTCGGCAGTATACAGTACAACGACAAATTAGTAAAAGAAGTGATTGAACAGATTATCGTAAAATCAAAGGATAGATTGTATGTGAGGGTCAAGGGTGGTTACGAAACGGAGATTACGCTGTTAGAAAGATAATATGCGATAACTTGATAAAAATGCAAGATTGGTTTGGAATAAAAGGTTTATTACTGAGTAATTGGAGTACAGAATATTTTCCAAAATTGCTGAATCGACCAATTTATGATATATTATATTTGATTTTGTATTTGTATATATATGGTGGAAAAATTAAGTCGCAAGCATCCAGCAATAGAAGGCATTAAAATAGTAACGAGAAAAATACATGAAGTTATGTCAACAGTAGCTCGATAGCTAAGTAACGCTGAGCAACAGACGAAATTTCTTTGTTGTAATCTTGTTGGACATAAAATTTTCTTGTAGAGAAGCCTAATGGAATAATCTTAAGCTTGGATATCGATATTAATTAACCCATAGGAGGTATAATAATGCAGTGCCTTTTTAGTCCAACAATAAGATTAAATGTATTTATTAGTTCTGCTCAACGAGATGAAGGCAATATAAAATGGAGTGATGTCCGTCAGAAAATTAAGGGATACCTTGATGAGTGCCCATATATTGTTCCATTCATAATTGAAGATGTGGCATCGGAAACTCCCTCTACACAGCTTTTTGAATATCAAGTATTACAATCCGATATTATTGTCATACTAATTAAGGGAGAATTACGATCTGGTACATCTATTGAGTTTACAGTAGCAAAAAAATACAAGAAACCTTTGCTAGTATATTTTTTAAAAGATGAAATGCCTTCTTTGGATGTTGCACGATTACGAAAAGAACTTCAGGAAACAGACTACTGTACATATCGAAATATTGATTCTATTGAAAATATCGAAGAAATTATTCGGGATGATATTATAGAAAATGTAATTCGATATTACCAAGTTGATCATTTTACAAAAGGTAAAGATACTACAGAGTTGGATGTATTAGGAGTCGAATCGGCATCAGCAATCTTGAAACACGGAACACCAACCAAAACAGCTCTCTCTTTATTTAGTAGCAGTTACGATCATATTTTTTCTTTGTTGGGAATTGATGCGAATATTGATAAACAGAATATCTCTGAATCACCGATGCATAAGTTGGGAGTAAATGCCCTAAATTGGTTAGTCACCGGGATTCCATTGGAATGTAATTCGGAAATTTTGAGTCTTGCGGATAATGTTAAGGGATTATACAGAACTACTGATTGGTTTATTAAACGCTGGAATGCGATTCGGTGTGAATTGTCAGGAGACTTAGAAGGCGCATTGGCTGCAGAGAAGGAGGCATTGACTCTGGCAAAAGGCACAGAACTGCCTCAGTGGATTATTAATAATATTCTCATAGATTGCCGAAATATAGAAAATGAGGTCTCCAGAAAAAAGCGGAAGTGGACCATTGGAAGCGACATTCAAAAAGAACTACAAGCTTCTGAAACTATCGTATATTTGCCTGTTTCGGATCGGTATCTTACAGAAGTATATAACGATTTAATAAAAGAAGAATTAAAATACCAAACAGCATCACCGAATGCGATAATAATGGGAAACAACCTTTGTACGATTATTAATCATGTGGAGAATTATTTTTTTTCAGCGATGTTGTATGGTTCCTATACCCATATGGTAATTACACGAGAAATATTAGCAGAAGTCTTTTATAAATATAATGAACTCACAAGAAAACGTCCATTCTTGTTGAATTGTATAAAACTCTTAGTTTTGTGCGGAAATACTAAACAATTTAAAAAGATAATAGACCATGGATGGGATGACGCATACACAGAAATTGTTGCTAATGCCGATGCTATTTGGGATATTACTGATTATGCTCCAGAATCGAATAAAGCACACATAAAGCAAGCAGTTATCACAAAACTTGGTTTATATCTGACTGATTCAAGGTTTCATAATGCAGAACAATTTTTGGATACACTTGCACCAACAATATATTGGGGGGATTCGGAAGACTTTTTTGAGTGTATCAACCAAAATATGTGTCGGCTCAATTGTGAACAAGTAATTCGCATGATTGTCGGCATAATCGAGGAACAGCGTTTTCAACTTGGAGATAAGATTGCACATATTCTTTTACAAATAAAGCTCGATAATGTAAATGTAAGAATACAAAAAACACTTTGTAATGCGTTAAAAAAAAGGATTCCTTTTATTATAAAAAATGGTGGAACTCCACAGATTATTGCGGCGCTTGTAAAACAAAACCCCAAAATATATTCTGTTCTATCTAAATTACCAGAAAATGGACTTTCTGGAATCGAAAAGATTTTATATGATGTTAATATGGGAAATGGGAAATGGATCGATGTCTTAACAGCGGAGATTGAAAATGCTCGTACACAATTTAAAGCTAATTGCGGGTCAGACACATATACTGAATTCCTAGAACAACCCTACGCGATGATCAAAAAGATATTCCGAGAGCATCACGATCTAACAATGAACGAGATAATTTTGCAGAATTTCTTCAAACTTTGTATTGAGGTCTTAAAGAGTCAGGTTGTTGCAAAAGTTAAAAGTGATTGTCTTGATTGTCTTTGTGACATTTTAGCGTTTATCCCAGAATTAAGAGCGCAAATGCCGGAAGAACTTATGAATGCAATTATAGCAATCGAGACATCGAAGGTAAGAACTATTTTTAGCGAATCGAAAGGTGCTTTTGAATGTAGGGTACTTATGGTTAAAATTATTTCTGGCGTGGCTGATAAAGAAGAACTTTTGACTTGGTGCTTTGGATATGCTAAGAGAGAAACTAGTGAAAGAATTGCCCTTGCGGAATGCATTGAACAATTTATCATTCAAAATCTTTCCAATGAACAAATAGATACTACTATCATATCCTTAGTTATGCAATGTTTAGAGGATGAGAATTTTATAGTAAGGCAACGAGCGTGTAGTTGTTTAGTTTTGCTACTTGAAACAAAGTATCAGAATTTAGTTGGACGAAAATTATGTGAAGCAGCTATTGATCCTTCACATTATGTAAGAAGTTATATCATGAATCTCTGTAACAATGGTAAGATACAAGATTCTGAAATTCTTAATGAATTACAGAGTATCTTGAGAAACGATGCAAATTTTGCAATTAGGGTTAATTGCAAATAAAAGCTTATTAGGTGCATCTACGTCGGAGTCTGCTCATCCTTTTTCGCAAAAAATCACGCTTACTTCGGCTGTTCCTTTGCAAACGCTTTCATAATGCCTGTGTGGCGTTACCAACTTTTGGTGGGAACGTTGACCATTATGCCAGATCATTTTTAGTAGGAAATTCCAAAAATAAAGACAGCCAATGAGGCTGTCTTTATTTTTGTGTACTACTCCAGATGGACGAGAACCGGAGGGCAGCGTGACGCTGCACCCACTGCCATTTATATGCGGTGTACTTGCCTAAGGTTGTTGTACCTTGGGAGATACTCCTTTGCGCCTGTAGTAAAGCTGGTGCCGGTGTGAAGCAATGAGAGTCGCCGGGCAGCCCGAGGGAATATCGCAAGAGAGGTAGAGTAGGGCGAAGGATAGAAACCTGCTCAGAGAGGTAAAACGAGGAGAAATGTCTCTGAGCAACGGCCCGAACGAACATCGCAACTCACTTATGAGGATTGCGATATTTATATGCCGGAAGAGAAATATCCATCCCGGTAACTGGTAAACAATGTCATTTTTGATGCTTTTCTACGGAATATAGAAAAGGCTTTTACCGTGGATCTCCTAGTAAAAATCAATATAATGGAACTTAAGAGGCACGAACAGTTCCAGCAGTTTAGGCGCCGAACTCGAAAGATGGGAGTACTCTACTCAGCCGTACAGGATAAAAATAGCAGGAAAGCTGTTATAGACCTTATTCTTCCTGTAACGGAAATCGAGCGGGCAAACGCGATATTTGAACAAATCCATTTTGCCACAGAACAGGAAAATATGACAGAGAAGAAAAGCCAGGGAAAAGAGCGTGAACCCAAAAACGCATTTCGGTCGGAACTCGACTCGCGCGCTACCAGGGACAGCTCCTCTACATGGAACGAGAAAACGAAGATGACGAATGACCGTCCCTCGGTAGAGTAGAAATTAAAGGAAAATAAGGAAGCATTAGAAAAGAAACAGCGGCAGGCTCCGGCCAGATAGAGAACAAAAAGAAAATCGAAAGGAAAATCAGAACATATTGTATGGGGTAGCAACAGCGATATGCCGGTTAACCGCCCTATATCACATCTGCCTGGCGCGTTCAAACTTGGCAACCAACAAAAGGGAATCAATTTGACAGAGAAACCGCTACAACTCATGCAGGATATTGTAAAAATTACGGGACCGTGGGGATATATTCTGAATCTATTTGCAGGGGAAAGGAGTGACGACGGTTCGGGCAGCGCTGCTGGAAGGCTATCGGGAGGTTGGGATAGAGATATCCGAGGTTTATGAAAAAATGGCGCGGAGCACATCGAGAAGGAATGGCGAGCATGATGAAAAGAACGACTGTTGGACAGGAAAACAGGCGGAATTAAGTTTAGATTGCGCTTAAATGCTTTAAGATACTGTAAAGGAGATAGCGAAGGGACGCATTTCAAAGATACGCCCCTCATCTCGAAGTTTATATTTTTTCAAAAGCGCCCTTGGGGCAAAACTTCATGCACTGGCCACATACAATACATTTTTTTTCGTCCACTTCAG
>CAJJPW010000046.1 GCA_905193725.1 uncultured Eubacteriales bacterium | reverse complement strand
AGGGACTAACCGATGGGCGATATCCAGTGTGGCCTCTGGGGTGACATCTCTGGGCGATAGGCCAGTCCCCCCTGTGGTAAACACCAGATTGACGCTTAAATCGCTGAGACGAACCATCTCCTCGGCGAGCATTTTTCTATCGTCCGGCAGAACTTTATAGGATACGATTTGGGCGATGCCTGTGAGCATCTGCTGGATGGCGGGGCCGCTGAGATCTTCCCGCTGGCCGGCATACCCCTTGTCGCTAGCTGTAATAATTGCTGCTGTCATCATGAAAGCTTTCCTCCTTGGTACGTAAAAAAATCAGGATTTATTATCCCCATAGTACCATAAAATATGGGAAATCAAAAGTTAGGAGATACGAAAATAAAAAATTTTGGAAAGTTTACTGATACGTTGCCTCATAGAACGAGTAAAATTGGGAAAAATAACTCTGATCTCGTGAGAAACCATGAGAGGATAAGAAGGGAAAAACATGAGGGAAATTGCAAAAATCTGTAAAATAGCTTACAATACTAGTTGGTATACCAAGGTGTTCCAAGGGGCGTGGGGTAAAGTACCAACCAGCCCTAGAAGGAACTTTGGTATGCTAACATAAAGGAGTCTTTTATGTTTCAAAAGTTCATAAAATCGGTTCGTGTGTTACTTTGTCTCTGTTTTACCTTAGGGCTTTTGGTCGCCTGTAGCAATGAGGAGCAACAGGAACCAGGGGATCTGCAAAGCCCGGCAGGATCGGTGGATTTGGTGCCAGGGGGCTCAAATGAAGCCCGAGAGCGGGTTATCTTGGCCACCACAACCAGCGTGAACGATTCTGGACTGCTAAATTATCTCATGGAAGAGATGGAAGAGGACTGTGATATCGACCTTGATGTAGTATCCCAAGGCACAGGCCAGGCGATACAGACTGGACAAAATGGAGACGCAGATATTCTGCTCATCCACGCCAAAGAATCTGAAGAGCAGTTTGTAGAGGATGGACATGGGGTGGAGAGAGTGCCCTTTATGTACAACTACTTTGTGCTGGTAGGGCCCAAGGATGATCCAGCGCAGATTAAAGGCAAAACCGCATCTGCTGGTGAGGCGCTGCACATGATCGCCCAAAGCGGCGCGACTTTTGTCTCCAGAGGGGACGATTCTGGCACTCACAAAAAAGAGCTGGCTTTATGGGAAACGGTGGGGGTGGAAGATCCCCAGGGAGATTACTATGTGTCTGTGGGCAAGGGCATGGGAGATACCCTCATGACGGCCAGTGAAATGCAGGCGTATACCCTCACAGATAAGGCTACATTTTTGGCAATGGAGGATCAGCTGGATCTGGAAGTCGTTCTAGAGCAAACGGAAGACCTGCTCAATCAATACACACTCATCAGGGTGAATCCGGAGCTGCATCCCAATGTGAACGCCCAGGGGGCGCAGAAAGTGGCAGAGTGGATGGTGAGCGACAAAGCCCTGGAGATGATCGCAACATACGGCGAGGAAGAATACGGAGAACCTCTGTTTTTCGTCAATTATGCGAAATAGCACTTGGCTGTGTGGAGAGGTGCTGAGCATTGGGCGAGGTAATTGGCAGGGCGTTTTCTCTCATATTCACTTTGGATGCAGAAGTATATGAGATTATAGGCCTGACCCTAGTGGTTACGTTTTTCAGCACGCTAATCTCCTGTGCTTTGGGGATTGGCCTAGGCGTAGTGCTGGGAAGCTGCGGCAACTTTCCGGGAAAGGCAATGATTGTGAGGTTGATTAACACATGTATGGGTCTACCGCCAGTGGTGGTAGGCCTGATCGTGTTTTTGCTGCTCTCTAGAGAGGGACCGCTAGGGTCATTGGAGCTGCTGTTTACACCTGGCGCGATGATTATTGCCCAGACGCTGCTCATCACTCCCATTGTATGCGGCCTCACCCTAGGGGCAGTGCGGCTCAAGGTGGACGCCCTATATGAGACCTGCCTGGGACTGAAGATGAGCAAAGCGCAAATGCTCTGGCTGGTGCTGTGTGAATCCAAAAGCGCTGTGATATCCGCCGCCCTTGCAGGATATGGCCGGGCCATTTCCGAAGTGGGCGCGATCAACATGGTGGGGGGAAACATTTTGGGTAAGACCCGAGTGATGACCACCGCCATCATGCTGGAGACAGGAAAGGGTAATTTTGAGATGTCTCTGGCGCTGGGGCTCATCTTATTGCTCCTCTCCTTTTTGATCAACTGGATGGTGCAAAAGCTACAGGGAGTGAGCGGATGAGGATCCAAAATCTCAAAGTGGAGTACGATGGGCACCTGGCTTTGGAGGTGGCGGATGCTGTGTTCACCCAAAGAGGGATCACCGCCATACTAGGACCAAACGGCTCGGGAAAGTCCACCCTGCTCAAGGCAATGGCAGGAGGCGTTCCCATCAAGGAGGGAAAAGTGCTAGAGCGGCCGGAGGATATGCGGTATCTGCCCCAAAAGCCCTATTTGTTTCACAGAAGGGTGTTGCAAAACGTGATGTTAAGCACCAAAGATAAAGATAGGGCACGGGAGGTGCTGGCACAGTTAGAGGTGCTTTCCCTTCAGGAAAAAAGCGTGAGTAAGCTCTCCGGCGGGGAGGCCCAGCGTGTCATGTTGGCGCGAACGCTGGTGAGTAGACCCACCCTAGCCCTTTTAGATGAGCCTGCTTCGGCGGCAGATGTGGGAGGAGCGCTGATCATAGAGAGATTTTTAAAGAGCTGTGCGTTTGAGGGGACGGCAGTGATACTGACCACACACAATCCAGCAGCTGCGCTGCGGATAGCAGACTGGGCAGTGATGATGTGGGGCGGAAAAATTGTGGAGCAAAATACGCCCAAGCTACTGCTGACAAGGCCTAAGACTCAGATGACAGCCAGTTATATAGAAAGTTGGAGGACATGATGTTTACGGTAAAGAGCCCAAATCAGGTGCGAGAACTAATAGAAGAGCACTTTTCAGTCGCGCAGATCCACGGGGAGACGGTGGATTTGATGAAGAGTTTAGGGAGAATTTGCGCGCAGGATATCTGTGCCACAGAGGATGTGCCGGGGTTTGATCGGTCCATGGTGGATGGATATGCGGTAAGGGCAAAGGACACCTTTGGAGCCAGTGAAAACCTGCCAGCCATGCTGAAAAAAACAGGGGAGATTTTCATGGGACAAAATCCCCCGGGAGAAATCGGCGATGGAGAGTGCATGGCTATTCCCACAGGAGGGGAGTTCCCACCGGGGTCGGATTGCGCTGTGATGGTGGAATACACAGAGGATCTGGGAGACGGGTATATCTATGTGCAAAAACCATCGGCGCCAGGGACACATATGATCTACAGAGGCGACGACGTGAAAAAGGGAGATGTGGTCATCCACGCGGGCAGTGTGATTCGCCCCCAGGATATCGGTGCATTGGCAGCGCTGGGCATCACCAAGCTGGATGTGGTAAAGCCCATCCGGGTAGGGGTGATTTCCACTGGAGACGAGCTGGTGAGCGTTGACCAGCCAGTACAGGGCGCCCAAATTCGAGATGTGAATACCTGGCTCATGGGCGCAGGTGTTTTGGCTCAAGGAGCTCACTGGACCTCCTATGGGATTGTCAAGGATGACTATGAAACGCTCAAGGCTACTGTGAAAAGGGCGGCGGAGGAGTGCGACATGGTGCTCATATCCGGCGGCAGCTCGGTGGGCGCAAAAGATGCCACTCATCGAGTGGTGGACGAGCTGGGCAGTGGGGTATTTGTCCACGGCATTGCCATCAAACCGGGCAAACCCACCATCATTGGAAGCATTCACCAAAAACCGGTATTTGGCCTGCCCGGGCATCCCGTTTCCGCCTATTTTATCTTTCGGCTGTTTGTGTGCCCGCTGATTGACCTGCTCATGGGAAAAAAACGGGAGATTGCAGGCTATGTACAGGCAGAACTTCGCTTTAGCTTGCCCTCCAACCACGGCAGAGAGGAGTATGTGCCGGTATCTTTGGAGGGGCAAGAGGGGCAGTACTATGCCCAGGCGGTGCAGAGCAAATCTGGGCTCATCGCCAGCCTGAGCAGAGCGGATGGCTATGTAAAAATCGAGCGGGGACAAGAAGGGCTCATGAAGGGGCAGATGGTAACCGTTTCTTTATTTTAAAATGCGGGGAGATAAGAGGAAAACACATGGGTTTTGACTATTTAAACAATATCACATTAGAACAGACACTGAAGTTATTTCAAGAGAAAATTGGGCACTATCCGCTAGGTAGCGAGGTGATTTCCGTAAAAGACGCTCTGGGGCGCATTACCGCAAAGGCGATCTATGCGAACATTTCCGCCCCTCATTACAACGCCTGCGCCATGGACGGCATTTCCACCTATGCGGCCAAAACCTTTGGGGCCACAGCTACCACGCCGGTGATTTTGACGCCAGAGGATTTTATTCGGGTAGACACGGGAGATCCTTTGGGAAAAGAGCACGACTGTGTGGTTATGATCGAGGACGTGATTGAAAAAGAGGATGGAAATGTGGAACTCTTTGCCGCTGCCACCCCTTGGCAACACGTGCGGCAGATTGGGGAGGATATCTGTGCAGGGGAAATGATCCTGCCCTCCAATACAAAAATTACTCCCTCTGCCATTGGTGCGATGTTGGCAGCAGGGGTGTTGGAAATCCCAGTGAAGAAAAAGGTGAAAATCGGCATCATCCCCACAGGAGACGAGATCGTCTCAGCCTGTGCCAGCCCCAAGGAGGGAGAAATCATCGAGTTTAATTCCTCCATTTTTTCCTCCATGGTGAGGGAGTGGGGTGCAGAGCCCAAGGTGTATCCCATCGTCAAAGACGTGTTTGAGGAGATCCAGGCGATGGTGAAGCGTGGGGCACAGGAGTGCGATATGATACTGCTCAACGCTGGTTCCTCTGCTGGGGGGGCGGACTTTTCCGCGGCAGTGCTCAAATCCCTAGGGGAACTGTGGACCCACGGTGTGGCCATCAAACCGGGTAAGCCCGCTCTCTTCGGGCAGATAGACGGCAAGATCTACGGGGGTATTCCCGGGTATCCCGTATCGGGGATTATTGTGTTGGAAAAGCTTATAAGGCCCATCTACGAATACATTGTGGGGTGCAATCTGGAAAAACGGCCAGTAGTAAAGGCAAAAATGGCCAGAAAGCTCAACTCCACGTTAAAATACAGTGAATTTGTGCGGGTGAAACTCTCCCGGCAGCAAGGGGAGCTCTTCGCCACGCCACTCAACCGAGGGGCAGGAGTGGTCACATCCTTTGTCAAAGCGGATGGCCTTATGCAGGTGGACATGGACAGTGAAGGCCTAGAGGTGGGCCAGCAGGTGGAGGTAGAACTGCTAAAGCCCATAGAGCAGATCCAGCACACGATCAGCGTGATTGGAAGCCATGACCCTCTGCTGGACGAGATCTCCGACATCATTCGCCAGACGTTCCAGGGACAGTATTTGGAGTCCTCCCACGTGGGAAGCATGGGAGGCATTATGGCGGTGAAGCGAGGTGAGGCGGACTTTGGTGGCATTCACCTGTTGGACGAGGAGACCGGCCAGTACAACCTCTCATATGTGAGAAAGTTCTTTCCTCAAGGGGATGTGAAGATCGTACGAGGGGTCAAGCGCATTCAAGGGTTTATGACGGGCAAGGGCAACCCAAAGAATATCCGCTCTATCGAGGATTTATGCCAGCCGGGTATCTCCTATGTGAATCGGCAAAAGGGATCGGGCACGCGTATTTTGCTGGACTATCTGCTGAAAAAAGCCCATATTGACCCAAGCAGCATTTATGGATATGATAGAGAGGAGTTCACCCACATGTCGGTGGCGGCCCAGGTGGCCTCGGGCAGTGGTGACGCAGGGCTGGGCATCTACTCGGCGGCCCAGGCGTTTCATTTGGACTTTGTGCCAGTGTGCGACGAGCAGTACGACTTTTTGGTATCTCAGGGATTTTACGAGAGCGAGCAGTTTGCCATGTTCTTAGACGTGATTACCTCTCAGGAGTTTGCCCATCGACTGGAGGGCATGGGAGGATACAAGTTAGAGGGCATTGGCAGCATCGTAGAGTATTGAAGAGAATGACAATGTTGTGTGTCCAGACAGGAGGAGAGCATTTTGGTAGACCAGTACGGGCGAAACATTACATACTTGAGGCTTTCGGTCACCGAGCGGTGCAACCTAAAGTGCATTTACTGTACCCCAGGTTCCAAAGAGCACTGCACATTGCTCACTACCCAGGAGATTGATCGGATCGTACGGGCGTTTGTCCAGTTGGGCATCCGCAAGGTGCGCATTACAGGTGGCAGAAGGTGGCGATGAACAGCTGCTGGAGGCCATTGAGAAGGCAATCTACCAAAAGCCCAAGGGGCACCACTTTTTAGAAGGCGAATTTCAGTCGGATAGAAACATGAACCGAATTGGAGGTTAAAGAGATATGGAACTTTCCCATTTAGACGAAAAGGGCAACGCCAGGATGGTAGACGTTTCTGCAAAAAACGAGACCAAGCGCACCGCAATCGCCAGCGGCAGAGTGCGGATGCAGCCCCACACATTGCAGCTCATCACCTCAGGAGGGCTGCCCAAGGGAGATTGCATTGGCACGGCGCGCATTGCGGGGATCATGGCGGTAAAAGAGACCTCCCGCCTCATACCCATGTGCCACGGGATTTTAATTGAAGCGGCGGGCATTGAGTTTTCGGCCGATGAGGAGCAGAGCTGCATCCACATCACGGCCACTGTTACGTGCTCTGGCAAGACGGGAGTGGAGATGGAAGCGCTGACAGCGGCAAGTGTGGCGGCGCTCACTATATACGACATGTGCAAGGCAGTAGATAAGTATATGGTGATTGAGGACATCAAGCTGCTCAAAAAGACCGGCGGAAAATCGGGGACATTTCTCAGAGAGCAGCCCCCAGAAGTGAGCGGTAAGTAGAGGATAAAAGGACAGCAAGAAATAGGATTGGGTGAAGAAAAATGGCAAAGGTAATTGGAATTAGCAGAAGCACGAAAAAGGGAGTACCCAAGGAGAACATTCCCGAGGGCAAGTTTGTGGTGGGCTTTGGCCTGGAGGGAGACGCTCACGGAGGAAATTGGCACCGGCAGGTGAGCTTTTTGGGACAGGAGAGCATCGACAAGATGAACGCCTTAGGCATCAAGGGCCTGTGCAGCGGGAATTTTGCTGAGAACATCACCACCCAGGGGATCCAGCTATATAAGCTGCCAGTGGGGACGAAGTTTCAAATCGCAGATGTGATTTTTGAAGTGACCCAGATCGGCAAAGAATGCCACCAGCACTGCGCCATTTACAAGAAAATAGGGGATTGCATCATGCCCAAAGAGGGAATTTTTGCAAAGGTGTTGCAGGGAGGCACTATCGTCCCTGGGGATGAGATTACTTTGCTGGAAGAGTAATGGGTAGGAAAGTACTGGGGCAATGCTCATGACTTGCCCTATATATAATCGGAACATGGCAAAATGAGGCCGGAAGACCTGTCATCTATGTGAGGCCAACAAAGAGTTGGAGAAGCGAGATGGGAAGGAGTGCCGGCTTTTTTATGCCCAGCGAGAGAAAAGGAAAAAGGCAGAGAGAAGGAAAGAGATCAGCGTAAAATCCCTCCCTCTTTTCGCTTGCCGATTGGAGAAAAAAGGAGTATGCTAACAAGAAAAGGGGTGTGTAACATGAAGCAAAATGGACTAGAGACATTGCAAAAATGGCTGGATGAGAGCGACAATGTGGTGTTCTTTGGGGGTGCCGGAGTGTCCACCGAGAGTGGCATTCCGGATTTCCGCAGCGTAGATGGGCTATACCATCAAAAATACGCCTATCCTCCAGAGACAATGCTGAGCCACAGTTTTTATGTAAGCCATCCAGAGGAGTTTTTTGAGTTTTATCGAAATAAAATGCTGTACCTACAGGCAGAGCCCAACCCAGCCCACAAGAAGTTGGCAGAGCTGGAGCAGGTGGGCAAACTCAAAGCGGTGATCACCCAGAACATCGACGGTCTGCACCAAAAGGCGGGGAGTAAAAATGTATTGGAGCTCCACGGCAGCGTGCTGAGAAACTACTGTGAGCAGTGCAAAAAGAGCTACGATGTCTCTGCGATTGTCCAGAGCATTGGCGTACCCCACTGTGACTGTGGAGGAATTATCAAACCCGATGTGGTGCTATATGAGGAAGGGCTGAATGCAGACACTCTGACAAAATCAGTGAGTGCCATCCAAAAGGCAGATGTGCTGATCATCGGCGGAACGTCCCTGGCAGTTTATCCTGCGGCTGGGCTCATCGACTACTACCGTGGCAATCGGCTGGTACT
Organism: uncultured Eubacteriales bacterium; assembly: GCA_905193725.1. GTDB lineage: Bacteria > Bacillota > Clostridia > Christensenellales > Christensenellaceae > CAJJPW01. The sequence continues at coordinate 3,296 of CAJJPW010000046.1, read as the reverse complement.
CATCAACAAATCCACAACCCCCTATGACAGGCATGCAGATTTGCTCTTACAGGGGAGCATCGGGCAGATACTGGGCGCCATTCAGGTAGCACACAGCGAAGGAGGACACTATGGGATTTGAAATCGTGCTGGGAGATATTACCCAAATGAAAGTAGACGCCATTGCCAACGCGGCAAACACCACTTTGCTGGGTGGCGGCGGTGTGGATGGAGCCATTCACCGCAGAGCGGGAAGAAAATTGCTGGAGGAGTGCAAGACGCTGGGCGGATGCGAGACGGGCAAGGCCAAAATGACCAAGGGATACGATCTGCCTGCCTCTTATGTACTGCATACGCCTGGGCCCATATGGCATGGAGGAGATAGAGGAGAAGATACACTGCTGGCCAGCAGTTATCAAAGCTGCCTTAACTTAGCCGAAGAGCATGGGTTACAGTCTGTGGCCTTTCCCTCCATTAGCACAGGGGTATACCGCTTCCCGCTGGAACGAGCGGCTAAAATCGCCGTACAGACGATTATGGCGTTTTTAGATACCTGCCACAGCGTACAGCAGGTGGTCATGGTGTGCTTTGACGAGAGAACGAAAAGGGCCTATGATCAGGCGCTGGAAGAGTATAAAAAGCAGAAGGGAAATTGAAGGGGAAGAGATAAGCGCATTTATTTATCCTAGCACAAACCATGCGCATGCAATCTCTCAAAATTCATGGGATCATTTTCGGAGCATATGGTCAATTGATTCTTGTGATATGTAAAAAGAAAAAGGCCGGATCTCACCAGGAAGACCAGGGCCATTATGAGAATCAGACACATTTAGATGATCAATCCTGTTCAGAATGGGGAAAAAGATAGAATAACTTTACTATATTTTAAAAGACGAACCTTATCAATCATATAAGAGGGATATCCCTCTTATATGATTGATGTGCTTTATGAAGAGGAAAAACTGTCTATTCGTCTGTTTCCTCTTCGTCCGATACATCTGCGGTAAAATCCAGCGACGAAAGGGAAGAGGCAGTGGGAATTTCCTCGATGTTTTTCAGTTTGCGCTCGATGGTGCGGGAGTTGCCCTGCGCTCGCTTTAAGTTGTTTTGGGCGGCAATGAGGCTCTTACTGGTCTTGTCCAGCAAAATAGTAAAGCCAGAAAAAGCGTGCTGGATGGCCCCTAGCGTCTTTAAAATATCGGCGGACCGCTTTTCAATGGCCACAGATTTAAAGCCGATTTGGAAGCTGCTGAGCAGTGCACTGAGAGTAGAGGGCGAGGCCACTAAGATTCTCTGTTCGCTCTGGAGTTTTTGGGTGATGCCATATTGAGCAGCCTCTGCATATAGCCCCTCGGAGGGGAAGAACATCACGGCAAAGTCGGTGGTTTGTGGAGGATAGATGTATTTGGTGCGAATCTTCTTGGCCTGCTCGATCATGGCCCGGTGGAGCAGCGCCCTCTCCTGACGGGCACCTACCACGTCACCCTCCTCTGTGAACTGAATGAGGCGGGTGAAGCTCTCCATGGGGAATTTGGCGTCTATGGGCAGATAGGTGATCTGGTCGTCCATAGAGGGAATGTGCAGGGCAAACTCCACCATGTCATTGGAAGGGCCTAGATGGACATTTTGGGAGTACTGCTCAGGGCTCAAGATGTCGCTCATCAGGTTGCCAAGTTGTACTTCCCCCCAAGTGCCCCGGGTCTTCACACCGGAGAGGATGTTTTTCAGGTCTCCAATATCGCTGGTGAGGGCTTGTACCTCTCCCATGCTCTTATACACTTGCTGTAGTTGGGTGGAGACCTGCTTAAAGGAGTGGTCTAGGCCATCTGCAATGGACTGAGTGAGCTTCTGATCCACCGTCTGCTGCATCTTCTCCAGCCGCTGTTCGTTCTGTTGGGCGATGAGAGTGAGCTTTTGATCCACTGTGTTGCGCAGCTCGGCCATGTTTTGGTCTAATTTATTGGAAAGCCCCATGAGCGTGGTAAAAGAAGTCTTGCTCAGGTTTTCAAACTGTAGGGATTGCTCTTGGCGGCTTAAGCTGCTCCATTTTTGCAGCTGATGCATGAGGCTGGCAGTATCTTCCCGCAGGCTTTTGATGCTGGCCCAAAACAGGTCTTTGGAAACCACGTCCTCCAGCTTTTTGAGGCTCTCAGCGAGAGATTGGAGCTGGAGGCGGTTTTCTTCCAAAGTGGAAGTGAGCGCTTCCTCTTGGGAAGAGCGCTTTTTGTTCTGATAGACTGCCTTTAAAATTAAAAAATTTAGTATGAGTAATATACTGCATAAGACGATGACGACGATTTCCACGGCGAAGCCCCCTTTGCTGATTACTATCATAGCAAATCCGCTGGGAAAAGTACACTGCAAAATCCCCGGGACAAAGAGATATAGTGTTAAGAAGATGTGCGCTGGAACGGAAGGATGGAATCTCCTGAAACGAAGTAGAAATCGCCGCTGGCGATACTGGGAGTTTTATCTGCAAAGCCAAATCCCCGCATAAAATGGGAAAGCCTTGCATGAAGCAATTTGGTGTAAAGAACCCCGTGCCCTTTCACTAAAATCACCACCTGATGAAATAGCTTTACCTTGCTGGTGAGGGAAGAGACGTAGTTTCGATCTGACAAAATCAGGCTGCCAATGCCGTTTGTTTGGATGTTCCGCTCATTTAAAAAGTAAGGGCTGCAAAGCTTAAAGGTGTCAATCTCGTATTGGCTGGCGATGGCGGCCTCGTATACGGCGCTGGGCTTTTGGGGGTAGAGAAAATACACCTGAATTGGCAGTAGCCGGCACAGGTTGATGCCAAGCTCCATGGAGTCCTGGCCGATGATGAGGACGTTTTGGTCGGGGGGTAGGATGCTGAGCATGTAATCAGTAACCTTGGGCATGGCCAATTCCTTCCTTTCTAAATGGAGATTTCACATAGAAAACTATGCAGAAAAATGATAAAATATGATAAAAATAGGTGAAAAGTCAAAGTGAGAGAATAGCATGATAGAACTCAAAAAGAACGATATAGTACAGGTGGAGATTACAGACCTCTCCAAAGAGGGAATGGGTATTGGCAGAGTAGAAGGCATCGTGGTATTTGTAGAAGGCGCCCTACCTCAGGAGTCGGTAGAGGCGAAGATCATCAAAGTAACCAAATCCTACTGTGTGGGGAAACTGCTGAACGTGTCAAAACCATCCCCTTTGCGGATTCAGCCTCCTTGCCCGGTGTTCCACAAATGCGGAGGTTGCAGCTTGCAGCATTTGCAGTACATGGGGCAGCTGATGGCAAAGCAAGGGCAGGTGCAAAGCTGCTTGAAAAAGATTGGCGGCTG
>CAJJPW010000045.1 GCA_905193725.1 uncultured Eubacteriales bacterium | reverse complement strand
CTCTCCAGTGGCCAACATAATGATGGAACCGGACACAATGCCCGTCAGCAGCACCACAAATACGTTGATGCCCGCGATGCCGCCAACGAGCACCAAGATATAGGGGATGAGCTGGATGAGGGAATACTCTTCGTTGATCGTGGTGTTGATCTCTGTCTGGAAGGACAGAAGAATAATGATCACCAGAGTGGCTAACGCAGCAGGCAGCGCGATAAAAAAATTCGCTTTAAATTTATCTCGCATTTTACACCCTTGCGTGTTGCAGGCTGCAATGGTGGTATCTGAGATGAAGGAGAGATTGTCTCCAAACATGGAGCCGCCGATGACCGAGCCCACACACAGTGGCAGGCTAAACCCTGAAGCATCGGATACTGCTACGGCGATGGGCACAATGAGAGCAATAGTTCCGCAAGAGGTACCCATAGCGGTGGAGACAAAGCAGGAGACGATAAACAGCACTGCCACCGCAAAACGAGTGGGAATGATAGACAGCATAAAATAGGCCACGCTTTCTGCGCTGCTTCTACCCACGACTCCTACAAAGATGCCTGCTACCAGAAAGATCAATATCATGGTCATGATGTTTTTGTCCCCCACACCTTTTGCCATGACCTCCAATTTGTCATCAAACTTTAAGTGTCGATTTTGCAGACAAGCCACCAAAATTGCCGCTAAAAAGGCTACTACAATGGGGATGTTGTAAAACCCCATCTCGATTTTCATGATATATTCAAAGGTGATGCCCAGGCCCAAGTACAGTACCAAAAAGACTGCAATGGGCAGTAGAGCAATCAGTCCGCCATTTTTCTTCACTGTCATCTTATAGTTCTCCTCAATTCTGATGTGTGATAAGGGAAGCTGCGGTTTTCTTAAGCGGCTTTAAAAGGCTATCGCAGCCGCGGAAAACCATAGTATAACCAGTATAATGAATGGGAAGGTCTTTGTCAATAAAGGCGATGGGGCAGAAAAATGAAGAAGTACGATCTCAAGAGTTGTTTATTAAAAAGAAGGGATACTAAGCTTTAGGAGGCAAAATATGAAAGGAAGAGAGGGATATCACGCTAATGAATTGACACAGATCAGATGATCGCATATAATAATAGATATCATAAAATGAAAGGAAAAAGTTTGCACTGATGGACGACGCCGATAGCGACGCTGACCGAAGTAACATTGACGACAAGCAAAATAGATTCGATAGAATAGAGCATAACCTCCATAGATGGAAAATGGCAGGCTATGTTTTTTTGTACTTTTTTTTGCTGACCACCGTAAAAAACGGTCAGAATATAGATATCAATAAAATAAGAAAGGAGTGGTTTATCCTATATGGATAATCACAAACAAATGCCTTGGCATGCACAGAAGCTGGAGGAGGTCTATAAAAATTTGCATACTTCTCAGGAAGGCCTAAGTGATGCTGAGGCTGCCGACAGGCTAAGAAAAAATGGGCGCAATGAATTGCGTGCCAAACCTTCTAAAACGGTCCTACAAATGCTAAAAGAGCAGATCGTCGACCCGATGATATTGATTCTAATGGGTGCAGCAGTATTTTCCGCCATTTTGCAGGAATGGACCGAGGCAGTGGTGATTTTCACCATTGTCATAGTAAACGCTGTCATTGGCATTGTACAGGAAAAAAAGGCCCAGTCCTCGCTGGAAGCCCTGCGCAATATGAGCGCACCTACGGCTCGTGTGCTGCGCCAGGGAGAAGAAAGTGTGATACCTGCTAGTGAACTGGTGGTAGGCGATGTAGTCCTGCTGGGCGATGGAGATATGGTGCCAGCAGATATGCGGCTGATAGACTCAGCCAACCTAAAAGTTCAGGAAGCATCTCTGACAGGAGAATCCGTTCCGGCTGAAAAGGAATCAGAGAATATCCTACCAGAAGATTGCCCTTTGGGCGACCGGGATAATATGGTATATAGTTCATCCATTGTAACCTACGGTCGGGCTACTGGCGTGGTGGTAGCCACAGGTATGAACACACAAGTGGGAAATATTGCCGGTATGCTAGAGCAACAGGACGATTTAGACACTCCTCTTAAGAGAAAATTAGATGCAGTAGGCAAAAGCTTAACCATTGTGGGGCTAGTGGTATGTGTGTTGATTTTTGCAGTAGGAGCAATCTATCAGCGGCCTTTGATCCCACAGTTTCTCGTGGCAATTTCACTTGCCATTTCCATTATTCCAGAAGGACTTCCGGCTACTGCTACGATTGTAATGGCGCTGGGTGTGCAGCGCATGGCTAAGAAAAACGCTTTAATTCGAAAATTGCCCGCCGTGGAAACGTTGGGCAGCGCTACAGTGGTTTGCTCGGATAAGACGGGAACTCTCACGCTCAATAAGATGACGGTAACACATATTGCCGTAAATGGGGATTTTGAGGTAGGCAAGACAACACCGATAGAAAATGCTGCAAACCAACATCCGAAGGTATATCAACAGCTGGTATATGCCGCAGCTCTCTGCAATGATGCCAGTTTTGACCCTGACAGAAAGGGAGAAATCATCGGGGACCCTACAGAAGGGGCATTAATTCACATGGCAAAATCATTTGGTATTGACCATGAATCTCTAGAGGACGAATACCCACGTCTCTTTGAGCAGCCGTTTGACTCGGAGCGCAAGAGGATGACAACAGTACATCCTATGGACGGCAAATGGATTGCCTATACCAAAGGAGCAGTGGACGAAATGTTGCCCCTGTGTACCCATATTCTGACGGCAAAAGGCGTTCGACCCATAACGAAGGATGATAAAACCCATATCACAGATCTCTGTCTTACGATGTCAAGGAACGCCTTGCGAGTATTGGGGTTTGCGCAGCGAACATTGTCTGAACTTCCAGAGGAGGATGAGGAAAACGTGGAATTTGATTTCACCTTTATTGGGGTAGTGGGCATGATCGATCCACCGAGAAAAGAGGTAGCGGAATCGATACATACTTGTCATGAGGCGGGCATTCGCACGGTTATGATTACTGGAGATCACAAGATAACAGCTCTTTCCATTGCCCAGGAATTGGGCATTTACCAAGAGGGCAATATAGTACTCTCTGGAGAAGAGCTGGATCACATGACGGATGAGGAGCTTGATCGAGTAGTACAGACGGCAGCGGTATTTGCTCGCGTCTCTCCCGCAGATAAACTGCGCATTATAAAGAGCCTGAAGCGCACTGGAGAAGTAGCGGCCATGACCGGCGACGGTGTCAACGACTCCCCCGCTTTAAAAGCAGCAGATATTGGCGTAGCTATGGGAATTACTGGAACTGATGTGGCAAAAGATGCCGCCGATATGATACTGCTTGACGATAGCTTTACGACTATTGCATATGCCATTAAAGAGGGAAGACGGGTTTATCGCAATATACAGAAGGTAATTCAGTTTCTGCTAGTGGGCAATATTGCGGAGATTTTGACGCTACTGATAGCCACGCTGCTCAATTGGGATGCACCGCTGCTGGCCGTCCATATTCTGTGGGTCAACCTGGCGACAGCTACATTGCCGGCGCTAGCATTGGGCGTAGACCCAGCTAGCAAGAATATCATGCGACATCAACCTGTCAAATCGGGAACATTGTTTGAAAGGGATTTGGTGCGTCGGGTGATTACCCAGGGGGTCTTTGTAGCGGCAATGACGATAGCTGCCTATTGGATTGGAGCTAACATGGAGAGTCATAAAGTGGGGCAGACGATGGCCTTTTGTGTGCTGGCCCTTTCTCAAATGCTGCGGGCATTTAACCAGCGCTCTAACATCGAACCAATCTGGGTGCGGGCAGAAGGAGCGAATCCTTGGTTAGTTCTCTCCTTCGTGGTTTCGGCACTGCTAATGGCCGGTATTCTATGGATTCCCGCTCTGCAAAGTGCTTTTTCTCTCACTGCGTTGAATGGCACTCAGTGGCTGATTGTAATAGGTCTTTCGCTGCTCTCTATTGTACAGGTAGAAGTGGTAAAATTAGTAAAGAGAAGCGTTCAGAAGACAAAGAAATCCAGTGTGTGGTAACACTGGATACATAAAAAGAGTGGCAGCCTGGATAAGTGCTGCCATTCTTTTTGCATAAGTAAAACCACGCGTTTGACGTGTGGATAGCAATCTACAACGGGTACATACACGAAGACTAGTAAAATATGAGCGCTACGGCAACAGTAAAACTTTGGCTGGCAATTAGCAGCTTAGAATCCACGCGGAAGTGCGCGATATTTGGCGGAGAGAGGGAATATTCTTGACACAGGAGAAAAAAATGGTATATCATGAAACAATGAGAACGAGGTGAACCATCTCGAAAGGTAGACCAAGCGGGCAGATAAGGCTAGCTTGGCATTTGAAATGTAAAAAATTGACGAAAGACGAAATAGATAAAATGACCAGATAGAACGCCAGGGAGGAAGGACATGACAAATTCCTATACAGCAAAGGATATTAAAGTATTAGAAGGATTAGATGCAGTGAGAAAGCGTCCTGGAATGTACATTGGCAGTACCGGTTCCAGAGGACTGCATCACATGCTGTGGGAAATCGTAGATAACGCTATAGACGAGGCAGCCAATGGGTTTGCAAATGAGGTACAGGTTACCATTCACCAGGATAACTCTGTAACAGTAGAAGATAACGGCCGAGGCATTCCGGTGGGGTTGCATCCAGAGCTCCACGTTTCCGGGGTAGAGGTGGTGTTTACCCAGCTCCATGCAGGAGGAAAGTTCGATAGTTCTAATTACACCTTTTCTGGTGGGCTGCACGGAGTAGGTGCCAGCGTGGTGAACGCCCTTTCCCGCTGGCTCAAGGTAGAGGTGTTTACGCTGGGAAAATCCTATGTGCAAGAGTTTGCCAGCGTGGAGGAAAATGGCAAGATCGAATCGGGCAAGCCCCTGTATCCTCTCAAAGAGGTGGGGAAGACCAGCAAACGAGGCACCAGGATCACCTATATGCCAGACGATAGAGTGTTTGAAGAAGTAGCTCTCAATTACAATCAGGTAAAAACTCGCTTGCGGGAGCTGGCGTTTTTGAACAAAGGGGTTACCATTACCCTAAAGGATCAAAGAAAGCTAGAGGATGGAAAGCCGAAACAGAAGGTGTTTTCCTACGACGGCGGCATTCGGGATTTTGTAAGCTATCTCAACCAGGATAAGGAAAAGCTGCATGAAAAGCCCATCTACTTAGAGGGCGAAAAAAATGGCATCTATGTGAGCGCGGCTATTCAGTACAACAAGAGCTACAACGAGAGCCTCTTTTCCTTTGTAAACAACATCCCCACAGGGGAGGGCGGTACTCATGAGACTGGGTTTAAATCCGCACTTACCAAAGTGGTCAATGACTTTGCACGGTCGTCTGGCGCCATCAAGGAAAAGGATGCTAACCTCACGGGAGAGGACATTCGTGAGGGCATCTGCGCGGTGCTCTGCGTAAAAATGCAGAATATCCAGTTTGAGGGACAGACCAAAACCCGACTGGGGAATACCGAAGCGCGGGTAGCCGTGGAGGAAGTAGTCAAAGAAAAGCTGGAGTCCTACATGGCAGACCTGAACAATACTGCCACCTGCAACAAAATTGTGGAAAAGGCGCTGGCCTCTGCCAAAGTGCGGGAGGCCGCCAGAAAGGCCAAAAAGATAGAGCGGGCCAAGAACAAAATTGAGGGCTCACCGCTGGTGGGGAAGCTGGCCAGCTGTACGGGGAAAAAGCCCAAGGACAACGAGCTGTTTATTGTGGAAGGCGATAGCGCCGGCGGCAGCGCAAAGCAGGGGAGAGACCGCCGCTTTCAGGCCATATTGCCCCTGCGGGGAAAGCCGCTCAACGTGGAGAAAAAGCGGATTGATCAGGTGTTGGCAAACGACGAGTTTAAGACCATCATTACGGCGCTGGGAGCGGGTTTTGACGAGAACTTCCAGATAGAGAATTTAAAATACCATAAGATCATCATCTTATCCGATGCGGACCAGGATGGAGCGCATATTCGCACCATATTGCTCACCTTCTTCTTCCGATACTACAAGCAGCTGGTGAGCGAGGGGCACATCTACATTGGAATGCCTCCTCTCTATAAAATACAGAAGGGGAAAAATGTGATCTACGCCCACGATGAAAAGCAGCTGGAGGCGGCCAAGAAAAAGCTGGGTAGCTCTGCGCTGGTACAGCGGTATAAAGGGCTGGGGGAGATGAACCCCTCCCAGCTGTGGGAGACCACCATGGATCCTGAAAATAGGGTGATGGTGCAAGTAACGCTGGACGATGCAGCGGAGGCAGACCGGATCATCACCGTGCTCATGGGAGACAAGGTAGAGCCCAGAAGGGAGTACATTGAGGAATATGCCAACTTCAATAAGGTGGACAACTTTAAGGCAGAGGGAGTGGAATAGCAGATGAGCAGCACAAACCAGAATAATCAGATCATCAATTTGTCTTTGGGAGAAGTGATGCACTCCTCCTTCATGCCCTATGCAGAATACGTCATCCTAGAGCGGGCACTTCCCAGAGTGGAGGACGGGCTGAAACCGGTGCAGAGGAGAATCCTCTATGCCATGAGCGAGCTAGAGCTCTGGCCCTCCAAACCCCATAAGAAATCCGCCAGAATTGTGGGAGAAACATTGGGTAAATACCACCCCCATGGAGATACCAGCGTGTACGATGCCATGGTGCGTATGGCGCAGGATTTTTCCCTCCGTGCGCCGCTGATCGACGGCCACGGCAACTTTGGCTCCATGGACGGAGACAGTGCAGCAGCCATGCGGTATACCGAGGCAAGGCTAGCGCCTATCGCCTTGGAAATGCTGCGGGATCTGAAAAAGGACACAGTGGATTTTGCCTTAAACTTTGACGATTCCCTCAAAGAGCCCACCATGCTTCCCTCCCGTTACCCGAATTTGCTGGTAAACGGCGCGTCGGGGATCGCCGTCGGGCTGGCTACCAACATCCCTCCCCATAATCTGGGAGAGGTGATTGACGCCACCATAGCCCGGATTAAAAATCAAAATATCAGCTTAGACGAAATTATGAGTTATATCAAAGCCCCTGATTTTCCCACCGGTGGAATGATACTGGATTCGGAGGAGATCAAAAAAGCCTATGAGACAGGCCGGGGCAAGATCGCCATTCGGGCTAAAGTCCATTTGGAAAAGCAGAAAAACGGCAAGACGCTGATCGTCATCACCCAGCTGCCCTACGAGGTGAAAAAGGCGGTATGTCTGGAAAAGATTTTGGCTGTGAGCATGCAGAAAAAGGAGATGTTTGCAGGCATTGACGATATTCGCGATGAGTCCGATCGGGAAGGACTTCGTGCGGTGATTGAGGTGAAAAAGGGGACAGATGTGGAAAAGCTACTGGCCTGCCTGTACAAGTACACAGATCTTCAGATTTCCTTTGGCGTCAACATGGTAGCCATTGCAAATGGGCTGCCCAAACAGATGGGGCTGCTGGAGATCTTAGATCATTACATCCGCCACCAGCGCAATGTGATCACCAGGCGCACCAAGTACGATCTGGAAAATGCCGAAAAGAGAGAGCACATTTTGAGCGGTTTGATTATCGCCGTGGAGAATATAGACAGAGTCATTGCCATTATCCGCGGGTCTAAGACGCCAGGAGAGGCCAACCAAAAACTCCAGCTGGAGTTTGCCCTCACCAAAGTGCAGGCGCAAGCCATTTTGGATATGCGCTTGGCGCGGCTGACCAATTTAGAGATCAAGACCTTGCGGCAGGAATATGAGCAGGTAATCAAGCTCATCGCCCGGCTCAGAGAGATTCTCAATTCCAGAAACATGCTGGATTTAGTGATCATCAACGAGCTCACAGAGATCAAACAAAACTATCAAGATCCTCGGAGGAGTACTATCGAAAAAGACACAGTGACCATGGAGATCAACGAAGACGAGTTTAAAGTAAAAGAAAACTGTGCTTTGATTTTGACCAAAGACAGATGCCTCAAACGCCTAGGCGAAAAGCTGTTCAAAAAAGGCTGGGAAGGGGAGGACATCGAGTACAAAAACCAAGTGCGAAAATCCCTAGAAGTAGGGCTGGAGGACAAGATCTGCGTGTTCACCAATTTGGGGAATATGTACGTCATCCGGGCGGACGATGTGAAAGAGGGCAAGTGGAAAGAGCCAGGCAAGGCACTCAACACCCTCATTGCCGGCATTCAGAAAAATGAAACCGTAATCAACCTATACCCACAAAATGAGCTCACCGGCAGGGTGATGTACTTTGCCACCAAGGGAGGCATGATCAAAGGGGTAAGTGCTAGCGAGTTTGTGGTGAAAAAATCCAAGATTGCCGCCTGTGGTCTCAAGGAACAGGATGAGCTGATTTACATCGCCCTTTCTCAATTGGAGCCCAATTTTACGCTGATTACCAAAACAGGTATGTCCATCTGCTTTAGCAAAGAGGAGATCTCCATCATGGGCAGAACTGCTAAAGGCGTGATGGCCATTACCCTAAAGACGGGAGACGAAGTTATCTGCTGTGCCCAAACGGGAGACCAGGGTGCTATGGTAGTGGTGAGTAACAATGGGTACGCCAAGAAGACGCCCATTGCCCAATACCATGTACAGGGCCGCAACGGCAAAGGGCTCAAAACCATCACCTTTGCCAAGAGCAAAGTCAACGGGGAGCAGTTATCTGGCGCAGTATATGTTACCGATGATATGGAGCTGGAAATCGGCCTGCTCAATGGCGAAATGGAATATCGCCCAGTGGAGGACTTACCGGAGGAGAAGCGGGACGATAAAGGGCAGCCCATCATTATGGCGCTGCTGGGAAATGAGGTCTCGATCGTTGACGCCCACAAAAGAGAGGGACAACAAACCTTAATTTAGCAGCGTAAAAAACATTAGACGATACAGATCATGTAGAGATCGGTACATAGAGGAATAGAAGAGGGAATAATTATACATTTTAATGCATAATTATTCCCTCTTCTTTGAAAATCTATAGAAGTTGATTTGAGATATTAAGCAAAATGACTTTTTAAAGAGGCAAATAATAACCATATTTAACAAAATGAGAGCCCCCAAAGACTTGGATGGCAATTTATTCATAAATATTCATTATTTATGAATAAATTTGCAAAAAGTACTTGCTTTTTACAAAATGTGTTGTATAATATTTAAAGTAATCAGTTTTTATTAAAGTTTTGGAGGAAAGACGATGAAAAAAATACTTGCAGTACTATTTGCAGTGATGATGTGCGCAGCTGTATTGGTAGGCTGTGGCAGTGAAAATACCGAGCCTTCTGACAGCGCTTCTCCTGAAAGCACCAGTGAGAGCACCGCAGAAGTGGGTGGTGCTGATGAACCAGAATCCGTTACAACGGATGGAGAAGCAGTTGCAGCGATCAAATCAGCTGGCAAGCTCATCATGCTCACAGAAGCTGGATTTGCTCCTTACGAATACATCGACGAGAACAACGAAGTGGCCGGTGTAGATGTGGAAATCAGCAAAGCCATTGCGGAAAAACTCGGCGTAGAGCTGGAAGTCGTACAGATGGACTTTGACGGCATCATCCCAGCGGTTCAGACGGGCAAAGGCGACCTTGGCGCAGCTGGCATTACCAAAGACCCAGAGCGGGAAAAGAGCGTTGACTTTTCTATCAACTATGTAGATGCAGCACAAAAAGTTGTGGTTCGGAAGGATGAGACAGAAATTACAGGAACTACTTCTGACGAACTCATTGCAGCGCTAGCTGGCAAAAACGTAGGTGTGCAGATGGGAACCACAGGGGATATTTTCGTAACTGACGAGACAGAGGCTACACCAGTACAGTACAAGAAGTTTGCAGATGCCGCTATGGAGCTTGCCAACGGTAAATTGGATGCCATGGTTGTAGACGAAGTGCCAGCAGAGCAGATCGTATCTTCAAATGACGATCTGATGGTACTAGATACTCCACTCACACAGGAGCAGTACGCCATCGCCATCTCAAAAGACAAGCCAGACTTAAAAGCAGTGGTGGACGAAGTTATCCAAGAGCTATTGGATGAAGGAAAGATCGACGAGTGGATCACTCAACATAAAGAAGCATCTGCTGGAAACTAAGTAAAAAATAGGGATGGACGGCCTTGGAGGTGGTCCACCCTTTTTTTGTTTTCTGGGGAAAGGAAAATCATATGTGGGATAATTTTGGACAACAACTCTATGACAACATTATTGCACAAGATCGCTGGCTAGAGTATTTAGAAGGCCTGGGCAATACCATTCTAATGACGATCATCGCGGCAATGATAGGTGTTATATTGGGCAGCTTAGTTGCAATCTGCAAAGTATATGCAAAAGACAATAAAAAACTCAAAGTACTAGATGTGATTTGTAACGTGTATTTGACAGTGATCCGCGGTACACCTATGATGGTACAAGTCATGATCATGGTGTTTATCATCGCTGCTTCTGCTCCTTTGAATATGTCGATTTGGTTTGCAACGCTGGCTTTGGGCATTAATTCGGGCGCTTATGTGGCAGAGATCGTAAGAGCGGGCATTATGGCAGTAGATAGGGGCCAAATGGAGGCTGGTAGAAGCCTGGGGCTCAGCAAAAATGTCACGATGAAAAAAATCGTATTCCCACAGGCGATTAAAAACATTTTGCCTGCACTGGGTAACGAGGCTATTGTGCTGTTCAAAGAGACGGCTATTGTGGGTTATGTAGCTGTGGCAGATCTGACATTTAAGGCGGCAGCCATTCGCTCGCGGACAATGAGCCCGGTTCCCCTGCTCGTCATTATGGTCTTATATTTGCTAGTAGTAATGCTCATGACATGGGGGCTACGAAAGATGGAAAAGAGGTTGGCGCGCAGTGATTACCGTTAAAAATTTACACAAGCATTTTGGAGAGGCAAAAGCTCTCAATGGCATCAATCAACACATCGAGAAGGGCGAGAAAGTGGTTATCATCGGTCCTTCTGGCTGTGGCAAAAGTACTTTCTTGCGGTGCCTGAATCTGCTGGAAACGCCCACTGAGGGTGAAGTTTGGTTTGAGGGAACGAATATCACCGATAAAGATTGTGACATCGACCGGCTGCGCCAAAAGATGGGTATGGTATTTCAGCAGTTTAATCTATTTCCACATATGACAGTGATGCAAAATATCACTCTGGCACCAGTGCAGCTAAAGTTGATGACACAACAACAGGCGGAGGAAAAGGCCATGGAGCTTTTGACGCGGATTGGGCTAGCTGATAAAGCAGGCGTATATCCTAGCCAGATTTCCGGCGGACAAAAACAGCGTGTTGCCATTGCAAGAGCGCTGGCAATGAATCCGGATGTGATGCTCTTTGATGAGCCCACTTCTGCATTGGACCCAGAAATGGTGGGTGAAGTGCTGGATTTGATGAAGAAATTGGCTGACGATGGCATGACTATGGTGGTGGTTACACACGAGATGGGATTTGCCAGAGAAGTGGGAACGCGAATTTTGTTTATGAACGAAGGCATGATTGAAGAGGAAAATACGCCGGATAAGTTTTTCGTGGAACCCAAGAGTCCGAGATTACAGGATTTTCTTTCCAAGGTATTGTAAAAATAGGGCATGAAAAATGCCCTTTTTTATTGCACCTTATTGGATTTTGTGATATCATAGGAAAGTACACCGTATGTGTGCGGCACAAAAATAGTTATGTACCCGTAGCTCAGCTGGATAGAGCGCAGGACTCCGACTCCTGAGGCCAGAGGTTCGAATCCTCCCGGGTACGCCACAAAAAGAACACCGCTTGACGGTGTTTTTTTTGTGGCAGGGGG
>CAJJPW010000044.1 GCA_905193725.1 uncultured Eubacteriales bacterium | reverse complement strand
CAAAGGCTGCTCCAAGTGTTCCAGAATTTGTCCGGTACAGGCCATTTCTGGAAAGATCAAAGAGCCATTTGTAATTGATCAAGACAAGTGCATCAAGTGTGGCGCTTGTCAGTCGGCATGCAACTTTGGAGCAATTGAGGAGGAATAATCACATGGAGTATATGACAATTGACGGCCAGTTAGTAGAGCTAAATGGCGAGAAGAATATATTAGATGTAATTCGCAAAGCGGGAATCGAGCTGCCCACATTCTGTTATTATTCTGAACTGTCGGTCTATGGTGCTTGCAGAATGTGTGTGGTAGAAGACGAGTGGGGCGGTGTTATCGCTTCCTGTTCTACCCCCCCAAAAGCTGGGATGAAGGTGAAGACCAACACCCCAAAATTGCAAAAGCACAGAAAGATGATCCTAGAGCTGTTGCTCTCCAATCACTGCAGAGATTGTACCTGCTGTGAAAAGAACGGCAAGTGCCGCCTGCAAGAGCTGGCCAAGAGATTTGGCATTAAGCAAGTCCGCTTTGAAGGACAGGTGGAAAAGAGCGAGATCGACAACTCCTCCCTTTCCATCGTGCGGGATCCCAGCAAGTGCATTCTATGCGGCGACTGTGTGAGAATGTGTAGTGAGATCCAAAACGTAGGAGCCATTGACTTCGCGTTCCGCGGCTCTAAAATGCAGGTAATGCCGGCCTTTAATCAGCCCATTGGGGAGACCAACTGTGTAAACTGCGGTCAGTGTGCGGCAGTATGTCCTACTGGCGCCATTCTCGTGAAGAAGGATACGGATAAGTACTGGGAGGTACTAAACGACGAGTCCAAGCGGGTAGTGGTGCAAGTGGCGCCAGCCGTCCGTGTGGCACTAGGAGAAGAGTTCGGAATGCCAGCTGGGGAAAATGTCATGGGCAAAATCGTGGCATCCCTACGCAAAATCGGTTTTGACGAAATTTACGATACTTCTATGGGCGCAGACCTTACGGTTATGGAAGAGTCCATGGAGTTCTTAAAGAGGCTGAAAAAAGGAGAAAATCTGCCGCTGTTTACCTCTTGCTGTCCTGCTTGGGTAAGACATGCAGAAGTAGCTCATCCAGAACTGCTCAGCCATATTTCCACCTGCCGGAGTCCCATGGAGATGTTTGGCGCTGTCATCAAAGAGCACTATCGCCAGACCAAAGAGGTGGATGACCGGCAGACAGTGGTATTTGCCCTCATGCCCTGTACGGCCAAGAAGTTTGAGGCGGCGAGAGAGGAGTTCATCACAGAGGGCGAACACGATGTGGATTATGTGATGACCACCCAAGAGTTTGCCATGATGCTCAAAGAGGCGGGAATTATCTTTGAGGAGATCGAGGCAGAGGCACCAGATATGCCTTTTGGTATGGCCAGTGGTGCAGGTATGATATTTGGCGTAACTGGCGGCGTAACCGAGGCGGTAGTTCGGAGAATTGTAGACGACAAATCCTCCAACATGCTGCACAACATCGCCTTTACTGGTATCCGCGGTATGGAGGGAATCAAAGAAGCTACCGTTCCCTATGGGGATAAAGAGCTGAAGATCGCTGTAGTTAGCGGACTGGCCAACGCGGATAAACTCATTGGGATGATTGAGGATGGAAGTGCATATTATGACTTTGTAGAAGTAATGGCCTGCCCAGGCGGCTGTATTGCAGGCGCCGGCCAACCCTTTGCCCTCAACACAGAAAAGCTCAGCAGGGCAAAAGGCATGTACAAAGTAGATAAACTGTCCCAAATCAAACGCTCCGAGGAAAACCCGATGCTCATTGCGCTGTATAGCGGCGTATTGAAGAATAAAGTGAAAAAACTGTTACATGTACACTATAATCACGAGGAGGGCTAGTGATGGTAAAAATTAACGTGTGTATAGGAAGTGCTTGTCACCTAAAGGGCTCCTACAACATCATCAGTGAATTGCAAAATTTAATTGAGGAATACGATGTGGGAGAAAAAGTGGATTTGAGCGCGGTCTTTTGCCTTGGGCATTGTACACAGGCAGTATCCGTAAAAATGGGGGAACAAATTTATTCGCTCAATATGGATAATGTAGAGGATTTCTTTAAGAATGATGTACTGCCGCAGGTGCAGTAAAAAAGCGCCAGCTCCACCAAGCAATTAGTACAATCGGGGTTAGACATTTCGGCCATGGGTAGAAAATAAAAAATGATTTATACTGCTCATGGCCGAAACTCTAAGTGGAAAGTGAGATGCAAAAATGGCATGGAGTTCTCATAGTTTATAGATGTTACCAATTGAAAGCTCACAAGGCGTGGTGTATAATATAGAATACTATTAATATGGTTTAAAATGTTAGGAGGCAGCGCGCAAAATGATTGAAATATCTGTGTGTATAGGAAGTGCATGTCATTTAAAGGGGTCCTATCCTCTCGTGGAAGCGCTGAGCAGGCTGGTAGAGGAGTATCATGTAAAAGACAAGGTGGAACTAAAGGCCTCTTTTTGCATGGGAAACTGTTTGACACCAGTGTGTGTCCGCATCGGCGGGGAAGACAAAATTTATAGTGTAAGTGAAGATACGGCCAAAGAATTTTTTGAGGCGGAAATACTGCCAAGGATGGGTGAATAAAGTGAGTATTATTGGATTTAAAGAAGCGAACTGTAAAAACTGCTACAAATGTATTCGGAGCTGTAGCGTAAAGTCCATTGCCTTTAAAAATGAGCAGGCGGAGATTTTGGAAAAGGACTGTATTTTATGTGGCCACTGCTTTCTAGTATGTCCGCAAAATGCAAAATACATCGATAGTGACCTGGAAAAGGTAAAGGGATATATCAAAAATGGGGAGAAAGTCTTTGCCACATTGGCGCCTTCCTTTGTGAGCACTTTTGAAGGGGCGAACTTAGGGAAAATGTCGGCAGCGCTCAAAAAACTGGGCTTTACCGGAGTGGAGGAGACCTCCATTGGTGCGGCACAGGTATCTGCTGAGTTTGGGGCCTTGATGGATGAGCAAAAGATGGAGAACATCATCACCACCTGCTGCCCTACTTTGGTGATGCTGGTGGAAAAGTACTATCCAGAGCTTACAAAGTACTTAGCACCGGTAGTATCCCCCATGATGGCCCATGCCAAAATGATGAAGGAGATCTACGGCAACCGGATCAAAGTGGTGTTCATAGGGCCGTGTATCTCAAAAAAGGCAGAGTGCGCTGATGTCACAAACGATAACGTGCTTAACGGCGTACTCATGTTCGATGAGCTGTTTGAATGGCTGGAAGAAGAGGGGATCGATCTGGACGAGATGGATAAAGACGGCAAGGAAATGCAGGCGACGATTAACCGGATGTACCCAGTGCCAGGAGGCATTTTGAGGACGATCGCCAAGGAGAGCCGTCAGAAGTACAAATGTGTGGCCATCGATGGAATCGAACGCTGCAAGGAGATTTTGGATTCTCTAAAATCGGGAGAGCTCCAAGGATACTTTTTGGAGATGAATGCCTGTGCAGGAGGCTGCATCAACGGCCCTGGCATCCGCAATCACAACATGCCATTTTTGTCGGCGAAAGATGCCGTGGTGAAGAGCGTGAAAAACAGGACGCTCAAGGCAGCGCCTATGTCGGAAAACGTGAAGGTGAACTTCCGCACCAAGTACTTTGACAGATCAGACAATAAAAAGATGCCTAGTGAAGAACAACTCCAAGAGATCTACCGGAAGATGGGAAAAACATCTCCCAGCAAGTTCTTAAACTGTGGAGGTTGCGGCTATCCCACCTGCAAGGATAAAGCGATTGCCGTTTTTCAGGGCAAAGCGGATATTAGAATGTGCTTGCCATACATGCGGGAAAAGGCGGAGTCCATCTCCAACATTGTCATCGACAATACGCCCAATGCCATTGTAATACTGGACCATGAGCTCAACATTGTGGAGTACAACCCAGAGGCGGCAAGACTGTTCGACCTGAACAGCGATAACTACATCGGCATGCCGGTGTTTATGGCAATCCCCTGCAGCGATGTGGTTTTGGCACAGCAATCGGGGGAGGACATTATCGATAAAAAGGTCTTTTATGGGGAGCAGAATATGACGGCCATTCAGTCCATCATCCACATTAAGGAAAACAACATGTATATGCTGCTGATAAAAGACATTACGGAAGAAGAGAAAAAGGAACAGCAGGAAGAGGAAATGCGCAATGAGACAGTGAGCCTGGCCCAGAAGGTTATCGACAAACAGATGAGAGTGGCACAGGAGATTGCCAGCTTACTAGGGGAGACGACAGCGGAAACCAAGACAGCGCTCAACAAACTCAAAAAATCCATAATGAGGGAAGAGGACGGCAAATGAGCATCTATATTGAAACAAACGCGGAAAGTCTGTTTAAATATGGGGAAGAGCTGTGTGGAGATAAAGTAGAAATCATCCGAAAGCCAGATGGCGTCATTGTGGTATTGGCAGATGGCCTGGGCAGTGGCGTTAAGGCCAACATCTTATCCACACTCACCAGCAAAATCGTGGCGACCATGCTCAGCGAAGGGGCCGATATTGTAGAGACGGTGGAGACCATCGCTTCTACACTGCCTGTGTGTTCTGAGCGGGGCGTTGCCTATTCTACATTTACCATATTGGATGTGAAAAACAACGGCGACTGTTATATGGTGGAGTTCGACAATCCAGAGGCCTTAGTGCTCAAACGGGGCAAGGAGATGATACTGGAGAAAAACGAGCTGACCATTGCGGAAAAGAAGATCAAGGAGAGTCGCTTTCAGCTAAAGAGCGGGGACATGATTGTGGCATTCAGCGACGGGGCCATTCACGCAGGAGTGGGGCAGCTGCTCAACTTTGGGTGGCAGCGGCCCAATATCGTAGAGTATTTGGAAAAGGCCTATGAGCCCACCATGACGGCACGAAACGTGACAAAGCTGATGCTCTCGGCATGTGATTCCCTGTACAGCGGAAAACCAGGAGACGATACTACCTTTGTCACGCTGAAAATTCGCGATTCTGTGCCCACCTACATTATGGTAGGCCCCCCCGTGGAAAAGGGTAGGGACGAAGAAATCGTGGGCAGATTTATGAAAGAGCCTGGCCTTAAAGTGGTATGTGGAGGTACCACCTCCCAAATCGTGAGCAGAGTGACGGGAAAGCCACTGACGGTAAAGCTGGAGTACATTGATCCTAAAGTACCCCCCATGGGAGAGATAGAGGGGATTGACCTGGTAACCGAAGGCGTGATTACCTTAAGCCAAGTCAATGACTTGATGAATTTATACTGTTCTAAAAGTGGCGAGGCGGCAGATGTGGTCCAACTAGATGGAAAAGACGCAGCTTCTAAATTGGCTAAAATGCTGCTGGAGCAGAGTACTGAAATCCACTTTATGGTGGGAAGAGCGCTTAACCCCGCTCACCAAAACCCGGACCTGCCCATTGACCTTGGGCTTAAGCTTCGCATTGTACGGGATATTGCCAGCACCTTGAAATCACTGGGGAAAGAGACCACAGTAGAATACTATTGATATGGCTACACTCACATTAGCATTAAAGATTTTAAGTCCGACCAATATAAAAAGGCAGATACTGGACGATGCCATTGGGCGGTACAACAAGGCCCTGCAATATCTGCTGTGTCATACCAGGCCACTGTGCCGGGAAATTGAGCAGCAAATGAAGGAGGGGCATACGTGCAGCACCCGATATATTGTGAGCCGCTTGGATAAGGCGCTTTTAAAAGAGCTGAATGCATTTGGTGTTCAGCCTTTTAAAGATGCACTCAAACTGGATTATGCCATTACGCTGCTCACGTATCTCTCGTTAAAAAAGGTGCAAAAGCACGTGAGATATCCCATGGTCTCTTTGGACGATGAGGACTTCCAAAAAGAATTTTCGTATCTCGTAGAGAAAGAGTCCTTGGATCCTCGGCAAATTAGCAGGTTGTTTGACAAATACGAGGCGAAAACCTCGCTGTTTTTTGGGAGATATAGTCCAGTGCGGGATTATTGTCTGCTGTACAACCAGGCAAGTGGCAGATTCTATGCCAAGATGTATCTGATGAATGTTAAGGATAAAAACCGGCGGGGCAATATTTTAAGGCAAAATAGCCAGCTCCAGTACTTGACAAAAGAGGGAGGATATTTAGAGGCGGATAATAAGCATGAGAGATATCTTGTGGTGCCCCTATCCTTTGGGAAACACCAGTTACAACTGTTGCGTCAGGGCATGGAAAATCCAGAGATGTTCAAGACGGCTAGACTGCAAAAGAGAAAAAATGGATATTACTTAAACGTCAACATAGAAGTTAAGGCGCCAAAGGGAAAGAAAGCCACCAACTTTATGGGCGTTACACGCAGTTTGCACCACAGTGTGCACTATACGATTTGCGATAAAAAGAAGAACATACTGGATACCGGTTGGCTCACAGCCGACTTGCAGAGTAAAAACAGCTTCCATCAACTGGCCAACCAATTGGCGAATTTGGCACAGAAATACTCTGCCCATGTGATTGCCTATCGGCTCAACAGCAAAGGAGACCATCTGTGGGTGGAGGACGCGTATCCTCAGATGAGTACTGGCAAGTACAACAAATTGATCAGCATGCTGGGCTATAAGCTAGAGCTCAAAGGCCAGGAGGCACCGACGGTGGTGAGCCCTAGGGGTGTATTTTATACCTGCCCGAAATGCGGGAAAAATACCAGCCGAAATAGGCTGACGCCTCAGGTGTTTCTATGCGTGCGTTGTGGGCATAGCAGTGCATTAGAGCCAAATGGCAGCTATAATTTAGCCACCAGACTGCTCACTTATCAAAATAAGAAGATTAAGTTTAAGGTGGAAAAAATAGGAGATCGTGTGCGCATCTACAATGATATTTTGCACCTCTCCTTTGAGGGAAAGCAGGATGAAAACTGTTTAAAGCAGTTCTACTGCTATCTAGAGGAAAAAATAGAACAGCTTAGAGGGGAAAAAATCGCCTTAGAGCAGATCGAGACGGGGGAGCAAAAAAAATATTTGAGCCATTTGAAGCGATTTTTGGAGATAAACGATGTGCGCAAAGAAGTACAAGTGGAAGCGGATTAGTGGGGAATAATATTATGATCCTGATACGCCAACTATTTCGTTAAACAATGGCAACTGCCATTTTTTATACCAATTCCGGTGTGATTTGCTGCCACATCGGCCTACTGGAGCAGGGGGCATCCCTGCTTTGGGGGAACATCTGCCGAGCAGAGCGCATTTTCGCGTAAAAGAGCAGCTATCTGACCTAAGGCACTGATCCATCAGTGCCTTTTTCCATAAAAAGAGATAGTAAAAAACCCCTGTGGATGCCAAATGGCAAGAAACAGGGGAAAAATGCGAAAGTGAGGGGGATCATTCCCCACGGTTATAGAAACTTCAGTTGGGCCAGGTTTTTTTCGATGGAAAATACCGTGTTCTCCAGCTCAACTAGATAGCTGGACAAAAAAGAGATCTTGTTCATGCTGTTGAGCTCGATAAAGTCTTTATTGATATACACGAGTTTTTTGAGATACTCCTCCAGTAGTGCTGTCATTTCTTTGACAGAACTGAGTTGGGAGGAACACTCTGCATAATTTTGGGAGAGCTGTTTGTTTTCCCGCGCAAGAGAGCTAATCTGTATTTTGTAGTTGGCAATTTGGGATTCCAGACCGCGGATACTCTGGTAGGAATGCTCTAAATTTTTTTTCAACTGCTCGTAGTCCGTATCTTTGAGGCCCAGTTTCACCTTGTCAGAGGCGATCTTCGCCAAGGAACCAATGCTGCGCAAAAGCACCTTGGCGTCTTGCCCAGTGGAATTGAGATCCTCCGCAATATCCGAGATGATGCCGATGATATCTTTTTTCCCATCGGAAGATTTTTTGGAAAGATTGCTTTCCGGTGCCGACTTTTCATAGGGATTATAACAGGGAATGTTTTGCTCCTTGAGCTCCTCAATAATGGCATTGACGTATTCCGGACTGTTTTTGATGGTGCTGCGGTATTTATTTTGGTACCGTAGCATATTCTTTTTATCCCCTCCTGCCATTTCCAGCATAATACTCCGGACAGACTTGCCGGCGTACTGACGGGTTAAGGTGTGAATCATCAGATCCTTTACCTCCTGCTGAGTAAAGGGAATAAAGGAGGATATTTTAATATCTAACTCCTGTGATTGACGAATTTTCATATAATAGTAATTCCGGATGCTGTTGGGCTTGCGGCCGGTGATCATTGCCACTTTGTCAAAAACGGTTTTGAGGGGAGAGCCCTCACTCTCCGCCTTGCGCACTTCGCTCAGCAAAAGCTCCGTCTCGCTCTGTGACCAGCCACTTTTTATATTGAAATCGCTTCTTTTTTGCTCAGGTAACAAAGGCGATTTTAAACCTGCCATAAATCTTCCTCCCTAGTTCTAGTTTTTATTATTATTGGCACATTTTTCAAGATTTATTCTCTCAGTGGTATTCTATCCATAAGACCATAAAAATCCACAAAGGAAAAGCAGAGTAACACTCTGCTTTGGTAAACTGAGAAATGGCGCTTTTCTGCACATTGGTGAAATATGTATATAGTAATTTATATGCACAGTAGGTGGCATTAGAACCACAAAATATTTCCATTGGCTAGGGAGAGTGAATGTTTCAATATTGGGCGTTGTGCACCGTCCGAGGATAGGGGATTACATCTCGAATGTTTTGCATCCCTGTTAGGTACATTACCGTGCGCTCCAGGCCTAAGCCAAAGCCAGAATGGGGTACACTGCCAAAGCGGCGTAGGTCCAGATACCAATCATAGGAGGCAGGGTCCATTCCCAGCTGCTGGATGCGCGCCGTGAGCAGATCTAAGCGCTCTTCTCTCTGGGAACCGCCAATGATCTCTCCCACGCCAGGGAGTAGCAGATCCACTGCGGCTACCGTCTTTCCATCGTCATTTTGCCGCATATAAAAGGCCTTGATGTCCTTTGGATAATCTGTTACGAACACTGGGCCGTGGAACACCTGCTCACAGAGGTATTTTTCGTGTTCGGTTTGCAGACCGTCCTCCCAGCGGACAGGATAAGTAAAGGGATTGGGAGCCTCTTTTAAAATTTCGATGGCCTTTGTATAGGGGATTCTCACAAACTCACCTTCCAGCACATTTTGCAGCTTGGTAAGAAGACCGGGCTCTACAAACTGGTCTAAAAATTGGAGCTCCTGTGGCGCTTGTTCAAAGACAGATCGGATAATATGGCGGATCATATCCTGCGCTACATCCATATCCCCTGCCAAATCGCAAAAAGCCATTTCCGGCTCTACCATCCAAAACTCCGCTGCATGGCGTTTGGTGTTGGAATTTTCTGCCCGAAAGGTGGGGCCAAAGGTGTAGACGTTGCGAAAGGCCATGCACAGCGTCTCAGCACTGAGCTGACCGGAGACTGTGAGGTAGGCGGGCTTTCCAAAAAAGTCCTCTTGTAAATTTTTCTGATCTGGAGGCAGAGTTGTCACCCGAAACATTTCTCCAGCCCCCTCACAGTCGCTGGTAGTGATAATGGGCGTGTGCACATACACAAAGCCCCGCTTGCCAAAAAAATCATGAATGGCCAGGGAGACGATGCTCCGTATGCGGAATACAGCGTAAAACGCGTTAGTGCGAGGGCGAAGGTGGGCGATAGTGCGGAGATATTCAAAGGAGTGGCGCTTCTTTTGCAGGGGAAAATCCCGATCTGCCAGTTGAAGCAGTTGTAACTCCTGGGCAAACAGCTCAAACCGGGTGTCGTCAATCTGCTGAAAAACGCCCGAAGCGGTGATAGAAGAGCCAATGGTGAGCTTTTTCGCCATATCCAGCAGGCCGGATTCCTGGCTGACGGTAATTTGCAAAAGTGCAAAGCTGGAGCCATCGGCCATATCAATAAATGCAATGGAGCGAGATACCCGCACGCTCCGAACAAACCCTGCAAGAAAAACAGGATGATCCTTGTATGTTTGTGGATCGCTATAAAGCTCTTGGATGGTCAATTTCATAGTATCATCTGCCTTATTCGTATTTTACTCTTTATTTTACCATAGAATAGTACTTTTTAGTGGTAATTTGGAATAGAAATAACTAGTAAAATGACATTTTGGGGGGAAAAGTGTGGAAGTGGCAAAAGTTCCAGTATTATATATCAGCAGCCCAGTGGCGGGAATCGTAAAAATCAACGGCAACTCCATTGGACAGACGGGCCCTTCCTTTCTATGCGTACCCGTCTTATTGGATACGACAAATGTGGTAAGCTTTGACCCCTTGGAAAACGGGGAAGGCCACTACTTTTTGCCCTTTTCCCGCCAAGTGACCTTTTCTCAGCAGAACTTTGGAATATTTGATGACGATGGTCTAGTGGAGCTGGAAATCTACCCACGAGATCTCTTCCACATTACTCTCCATCCCCCTAGTATTGCTGTGGAGCCACCTAGAATGCCCTATTCGCTGCAAAGTCAAGAACTGACCGTTTTCAATCGAATATACATAGGCACCATATACTTTGACCGGACGTTCAATTTTGCCCTGCAAAATAAAAGCTCGGGGCGTATTGAGCTGGCCTACACCTTCCCACAAGAGGTCATAAACGCCAGTATGGAAGTCAGACGCATCCAAAACGCCTTTTATCTCATGGTACTGGCCAAACACCCAGGTGCCAATGGAACGCTGCTGATCATTCGAGTGGGGCAGGAATTGCAGTTGGAATTTGCGGGAGCCTGTGTCTCCTATGAAATTGATGCTGAGGGAATTGGCGTCACGCGGGATTTTGACGATGTATTGGGAAGGTGTGAACTGGCAAAATATAGATTTGATCAAGAGAGCGGGGCGCTGCGCCACATGAGCACGCAGATACAAAAAATCGGCAATAAAAATCCCCAGAGCCAGTGGGAAGCAGTGAGTGGTTTCTTTACCAGCATTCAGCTCAGACAAGAAGAGGACATGAGGGAATTCTTGGATGAAGGACTGCAGTTTTCTTTGGAGGAAATGGAGCAGTTCTTTGGAAATTTTATCAGCCCCATGCCAAATTACCTATTTGCCGAGCAGCCAGGGCAGTGTGGGGCGATCCTCCGGTATCCGCTGGAAAACAATATTTTTGAGGCCAAGATGTTTGTGTTTGACATGGAACAGAGGAATGAAGATTACAAAATTGTAAATATTAAAGAACAGGAATAAAGAGGTGTGAAATGGGGGAGTTTTTGGTTTATTATGTAAATAATAAGCACAATTAGATATGGAAAGAAGGCAAGTGCATGTTTTACCCTTATCTATATTTTGACCCTACGATGATCCTGCTCATTCCCGTGCTGATATTTTCCATTTACGCCCAGTCCAAAATATCCGCTAACTACAGCAAATACGCAAAGATAATGTCGCAAAATGGGATACCGGCCAGCGAAGTGGTGAGAAGAATACTGCAAGCTCAAGGCATTGACGATGTGATGATAGAGCAGACGGGTGGTACGCTAACCGATCACTTTGACCCCCGAAAAAAGGTGATCCGCCTCTCTAGCGGGGTATACCAAAGTGCATCAGTGGCGGCGATTGCTGTGGCAGCCCATGAGACAGGACATGCCATACAGGCCCACGAACAGTATGGCCCCATGAAGTTTCGAAACTTTTTGGCCCCAATCACCAGCATTGGGTCCCGGCTAGCCATTCCCCTCATTCTCATCGGGCTGATTTTTCAGTGGATGACGCTGATCAAAGTGGCCATTATTTTCTTCTTTGTCGTCTTTTTATTCCAGCTCATCCCCCTGCCGGTGGAATACAATGCCAG
>CAJJPW010000043.1 GCA_905193725.1 uncultured Eubacteriales bacterium | reverse complement strand
TGACGCAGAACGCCGTCTGCGATCTCGAAGGCGTTCTTGAAGGTGATCTTCTGCTCGGAGACGTACTTCAGACGCTCGTTCGGAATGATAACGAGAGAGTCAACGTTCTTGTTGAGCTCGTCGATGCCGGCCAGAGCCTGCTCGAGGCGCTTCTTGCCCTCGAATGCGAACGGACGGGTAACTACGCCGACGGTCAGGATGCCCATCTCGCGGGCGATCTGTGCAACGACCGGAGCTGCGCCGGTGCCGGTGCCGCCGCCCATGCCGGCGGTGATGAATACCATGTTGGTGCCTGCGAGCGCTGCTGCGATCTGCTCCTTGCTCTCCTCGGCAGCCTTGCGGCCGATCTCCGGGTTCGCGCCTGCGCCCTGACCCTTGGTCAGCTTCTCGCCGATCTGGATCTTGGTGCCGGCCTGAGAGAAGTTCAGCGCCTGCATATCCGTGTTTACCGAAATAAATTCAACGCCCTGCACGCCGCTCTCGACCATGCGGTTTACCGCATTGTTTCCACCACCGCCGACGCCAATGACCTTAATTTTTGCAAAATTTCCATTGTTTAAATCCAATTCAAGTGGCATGCTATATCCCCCTTTAAGTATCACTTCGATCTCTTTATATCTGAAACACATACTGCAACGTCGCAATTGCACCGCAATAAACTGCGCTGTATAACTGGTATTGCTTGGTGTTTACAATTCTCTTTACTGGCACGCCGATCCGCCGTGCAATAAAGCTCTCTACTCCTGCCATCATGCCCACACCAGCACCTGCCAAAAAGATAGCAGATTCTTTCTTTAAGGGCATTTTGCTCTTTTTCATCGTCTGTTTTATGAGTAAGATCAAATGCTCCATCCTCGCCTCAATGATATCGCTCACCAGGTCGTAGGAGAATTGATGCATTTTTCCCTCTTGATCCTTCACATACTCCTTGGCTTGTCTATCCCCGATGTTGATCCCAAAGTAGTACTTCCTCTTTAGGTTTTCCGCCAACGCTATGTCTATTTGCAATATCTTGGCTAAGTCCATGGAGATCTGCGCCCCACCCACGGGTATCACACTGTGAAATAACACAGAATCGCCAAACAGATAGGTAACGCTGGTCTCAAAATAGCCAATATCCAATAAAATGGATAGGTTGTCCCGATATTTGCTAGGGATGTAATATAGGCCTTGCGCCACCGCATCTGGAATAAAACCATTTACCTTGATCTTAAACCCTGCCAGCGTCTTTTCAATGTCGTTTAAATAAGCGCTCCTGGCAGCCACAAATGCCACTTTCCCGTAGATGGACTGGCTCCTTCTCCCTGCTGGATGGATGTACACCTTTTTATCATCTAATATAAAGTATACAGGCAAATGGCCTAGAATTTCAACCCCTTCTGGGCATTGAAAATTTCCCGCCTTGCCAATTACCCGATTGATGTCTTGCTGGTGTATCAATCCATTGCTATCTTTCACCGGGAGTTTTGCCTCTTTTACCACCACATCGTAAAAAGACCCTTGCAGCGTAACCGATACGTTATTGACTCTCTTGCCGCATTTTCTCCCTGCTTTTTTAACCACCTCATAAATCATATCTGGGACGTTTTTTTTCGCAACCCACTTTCCGTTTTTTAACAGAGGTTCAAAGATGCTCTCACATGCCAGAATACCGATATTGCCATTCTCATTTTTTTTACCAATCAGACAAATGATTTTGGATGTCCCAATCTCCAATATCGCCTGCGTATTCTCCACGATTTGAGCTCCTCCCTAGGTGTTGCGCTTCTAAAAATAGTTATCTCTATAATCATAACACAACTATATCAAATCATAAACATTTTAAGATGCCTCTTGCCGATAGGTGGCATCTTTTCCTGTCGATACATCTAGTATACCCTTTTCATAGCCTTTTTCCAATAAAAATGGCAAAACTTCATTGATCCAAGCGATTTTATCCTCAATCATCTCTCCATTTCCCATTTTAATAGTCATTCCCTCATAGGTCAGCATGGTAATATTGCTAATGCTCTCTAAATTGATCTCAGAAATATTTCCTTTCATCCCATAAAGCTCTAATTCATCCAATATCTCCGTCATCAAATCCAGCCGCACGGTATCTTCACATACCATCTCTTTGCCCACATCAAAACTGTTAGGCGTGAGCCCAATGACGCAGGGAACCTGAATTTGGCTCTTTTGTTTGGTAACAGCTAGAATGTGTTTTTCCGCATCAATCGTGATAAAGGTATCTGTAAATAGGATATTGACATACTCTTCCCTCTCTTCCACCACCAATTCAATGGTAGTGGGAAAGACGTACTTGACATCTACCACCTTGAGATAGGGGTTGCTCTCTAAATTTTCCCTAACTTTTCCCCGATTGAGCAAAAGCGCATTTTGGCCCTTTTCCACTCCCGATAATTGAATGATCTTTTGGGCGTCCATTTCCCTATTGCCGGATACCTTGATCTCTTCCACTTGTAGAAATTCGCTGCTCAAAAAATATCCTGCACCTAATAGTATGATCAATATCAAAAAGGTTATGAGCCACTTTTTGCCTTTTCTCATCCATACCTCCGTCCGTCCTAAAACAGCTGCTTTTGTGGCTAGCATCTATGGCTCAGCTGGCCATTTATTGCTCTTCTATTCGTACAATTTGCGCGCCTACGCTCTGCAAATCCTTCACAATATCCTCATAGCCCCGGTATATCACATCTGCATTGTGAATTACGGTATCCCCTTGTGCTCCCAATCCCGCTAGACAAAGCGCAGCGCCACCTCGCAAATCATATGCCGCGACATCACAGCCCACTAGCTTGGGAACACCCTTGATGATCGCCATATTGGACTTTACTTTGATATTTCCGCCCATTTTCATGAGCTCCCCAATGTGGCGAAAACGGCTTTCAAATACGTTTTCAATTATAACACTAGTTCCTTTTGCAAAGCAAGCAGCGATGCACATCTGGGGCTGCATATCTGTTGGAAACCCTGGATACGGAGCCGTTTCCACAATATCTAGTTCTTTTAACTGATCCCTCACCTTTATTTTCAGTCCATTGTCCACAGAGACAATCTCCGCGCCAGCCCGGGATAAAATATCTGAAAATGCGCTCACGTGCTCGTACTGCACCCCTTTTAGCAGCAATTCTCCTCGAGTCACTGCCGCTCCTACCATATATGTACCTGCAATGATCCTGTCCGGTATGCAGGAGTATTCACAGCCGTGGAGCTCCTCTACCCCCTCGATGACAATCGTGCTGGAGCCAGCGCCGGATATTTTGCCACCCATTTGATTGACAAAATTTTCTAGGTCCACAATCTCCGGCTCTCTCGCTGCATTGGTGATTACCGTCGTTCCCTTGGCCTTGACGGCAGCCAGCATGATGTTCTCTGTGGCCCCCACACTGGGGTAATCCAGATGAATGGCGCTCCCCTGCATTCTGCCACACTGACAGGAGATCATCCCCTGGTCTTCTTCTATTTCTATTCCCAATTGCCGCAGCGCTTTTAGGTGTAGATCGATAGGCCTTGCACCAATCTCACATCCTCCTGGAAACGTGAAGACAGCCTTGTGAACCCTCCCCACCATGGATCCCAACATAAAGATCGAAGAGCGTATTTTCTTGGACAAGTTCGGAGGCATAATATGATTGTTTGCCTCTTTGCACTCAATGAAAAGGTTATTGTCTTCCCAACTGGCTTTACAGCCCACTGCCCTTAGGATTTCTATCATATAAAACACATCTATGATTTTTGGGCAGTTATGTATTACAACTGGCTCATCCGTCAAAATGCTCGCCGAAATAATGGGCAATGCAGCATTTTTTGCGCCCTTGATCACAATCTCTCCATCCAGCCTTTTGCCACCGTGAACGATAATTTGAGACATATAAGACACCCCGCCCATCGTAAGTTAATATCATAATATAGTATGCAAGCTGTCTTTCAAGTGTCCCTAGGCCTTGTTAGACTGTCTGGAAATATTCAGCAAAACTCCCGTCATCGCCATAAATATCATGAGCGATGAGCTTCCCGCGCTGATAAAGGGCAGTGCCACACCTGTAGCGGGAATGGCGCCTGTCACCACCCCTATGTTGATCATCACCTGAATGCCGATGATGGATACCACCCCCACGGCAATCAAAAAGCCAAACATATCTGGCGCTTTCATGGCAATGCGAATGCCCCGCCAGATGAAAATCGCAAACAGTGCAATGAGCAGCACCGCCCCAACAAACCCCAGTTCTTCTGCCACAATGGAGAAGATAAAGTCGGATTCACTGTAGGGCAAAAACAGCAGCTTTTGCATTCCATTGCCCAGCCCCATTCCGAAAATGCCGCCAGAACCTATGGCATATAGGGATTGGATGAGCTGGTAGGATTCGTCTCCCGTGTATTTCCACGGATCCTGAAAGGCCATCAGCCGGTCTACCCGATAATCCTCTCCAAACACAAATACACAAGCTGCTACAACGGCTAAGCCGCACAGCACAGCCATCTGGCCGATGTGGGCACCTCCTGCAAACAGCATGATAAACGTAAGGGTCGCCAGACAGATAATGGCGCTGAAGTTTGGCTGGAGGTAGATGAGGACACAAATAACTCCCAGTAAAACCAAATAGGGCAAAAGCCCTGTGAAGAAATTCCTAATATCGTGCTTACTGGTGGCAATTCCCCCTGCGATGAAAATGATCAGGGCAAATTTCATCACCTCAGAGGGCTGTATGCTGATTCCCACGTTGATCCAGCGCCGTGAGCCGTTTAGGTTTTGCCCTATGCCCGGTATGAGCACTGCCACTAGCATGAGTAGCGCCACCCCTAGGATAATCCACCGGAGTTTGAGCAGCCTTTTATAGTCAAAAAACATCAGAAAGATCATCGCAGCCATACCCAGCACAATGCCGATCAGCTGCTTTTTGAAGTAGTAGAGACCATCTGCATACTTCGAGTTTTCCGCACTGTAATAGCTGGCGCTGAAGATCATTACAAGCCCAAACCCCACCAAGATCAGCAATGTAATGAATAGAGGAAAGTCAAACTTGACAAATTTAATTCTCCTGATTCTCTTTTCCTTTTTCTCTCCCAGCTCCCGCAATTCCGTCATAAAACTCCTCCTACCTTAAGCTGTTTACAATTTCTTTAAATACCTCTCCTCTGTGTTCAAAATTCTCAAACATATCAAAGCTGGCACATGCCGGAGATAATAGTACGTTATATCCCTCAGATGCCATAGCCGTAGACATATCCACCGCCTCTTTTAGGTCTTTCGCCACTTTATATTCCGCAAATCCAGCCTTTCTGGCCGCCGCCAGGATGCTGTCTTTGGTCTCCCCCAGCACCACAATTCCGCGAATGTTCTCTGTAAACGCCTCAAACATGGGCAGAAAATCGCTATTTTTCTCCGAACCACCTAGGATGAGAATGGTTGGCCGCTCCATCGCCGCAATGGCCTTGATGGTGGCATCTGGGTTGGTGCCCTTAGAGTCGTTGATGTATCGAATCCCGTTCACTTCTCTGACAAACTCAATTCGGTGTTCCACCCCAGGGAAGGTCTTTAGGGTATCCACGATCACTTGATTGGCAATTCCCATCACGTGGGCCAGCAGGATCGCCCCTAGGGCATTTTCCACATTGTGCTCTCCTGGAATGCGTATTTCCCGCTTATCCATCAGTATTTCCCTTTTCCCATCTATTTTAATTATAATATTCTGGCCATCTACATATGCTCCATTTTCCACTTCTTGGGTGAGGGAAATCCACAGCAGTTTTCCCTTCATCCTAGGAGCAAGTTCTCTCGTGGCCTGATTGTCGTAATTTAAAATACAGTAGTCATCCTCATTTTGGTTTTCAAACATCCTCGCCTTGGCGTTGATGTAATTCTCCATCGTCTTATACCGGTTCAGATGATCCTCTGTAATATTGAGCAACAGCGCTGCCTTGGGATGATAGGTGTCAATGGTATCCAGCTGCAATGCCGCCGTCTCCGCCACTACAATATCCCCCTCCTTGGTCTCTAGGGACACACTGGTGATGGGAACGCCGATATTCCCCAGGACATAGGTGTGGTATCCCGCGTTTTGGAACATCTCCCCTGTCAGAGCGGTCGTCGTGGTCTTCCCATTGGTTCCCGATATGGTCACAAACTGGGCCTTAGAGGTCAAAAATCCCAGCTCAATTTCCGCAATCAGCTTCACGTGATGTTTGTGGATCAGCTTCACCAGCGGAATATCCAGAGGCACTCCTGGACTAATCACAGCTAGATCCAGCCCAGCAATCCACGCTTCCCCAGGTTCCTCTCCCAAGAATTTCTCAAGCTCCAAGCCATCTAAAGGCGCAAGGGCCTCCTTCAGCTGCCCTTCACTCTTTGCGTCGTAAATCGCCACATGGGCTCCTAATTTGTTGAGCAGCAGGGCGCTGGAGACCCCGCTCTTCGCCATGCCAATTACCAGCGTATTTTTATCTTTAAAATCCATTTGATTCACCATACATCCTTATTAGTTCAAAATGAGCAGCCCTATGAGGCAGAGTATCACAGTAATAATCATATACATGGCCACGATCTTGGTCTCCGGCACGCCTTTGAGCTCAAAGTGGTGATGAATCGGGGCCATCTTGAAGATCCTCTTCTTGCGCAGTTTGTACGATCCCACCTGCAAAATGACAGAGATGCTGGACAGCATGAACATAAAGCCAATGATGGGCAGCATCAAGTGCATCTTAGAGGTGATTGCCATCACACACAGGGCAGCGCCCAATCCAAAAGCGCCCGTATCCCCCATGAAAACCTTGGCCGGGTAGGTGTTAAACCGCAAAAATCCCAGCACGCCGCCGGTAATTGCTCCACAGAAGATCATCATATTGTACATGTGGGCTTCTCCCAGCAGGTCTCCTGCGTCTTTTGCCACTGAAAATAATCCGATAAAGATCAGCGTAAATGTGGCAAAATCGATGATGGAAACCCCTGAGGCCAATCCATCTAGGCCATCTGTCAGGTTCACACTGTTTACCACCGCCAGCACTACAAACACCGTAAAGGGAATGTACCACCATCCCAAATCCACATATATATTGGCAAAGGGAATGTATATCTCCGATCCCAGCTCCGGGCGGGTATAGGCAAATAGCGCCACAATGACCGCCAAAACCAGTTGGGCGATGATCTTTTGGTAGGCTTTGAGCCCCAAGGACCTCTTTTTGACCACGATGATCAAGTCGTCGATAAACCCGATCAGCGTAAATCCCACGGTTATTGCCAGGGCAAAGATGGTGTAATCTAGCGCCCCCCGGCTGAATATCAGGCACCCAATAATGAGGGCAATGATAAAAATAATCCCTCCCATAGTAGGTGTCCCCGCTTTGGAAAGGTGGCTCTGGGGGCCATCCTCTCGAATCTGCTGCCCCGCCTTTAACCTGCGAAGCAATGGTATGATCACCTTTCCCAGTGCCAGTGCGACAATAAACGAAACTAGAATCGTAAATATTACCTGTTGCATGTTTTCTCTTTCACTCCTGTAACCCCAATTATCATCTGTATGTATTCAGATCCTCTATTTTGCAGCGATATCTATCACTTAGATTCATTTTGGTCAAAAACAAGCTTTTTCATCCCACCCTGCCTGAAATGACTCATTCTAAAACTCGCGAAGCAGTTTTTCTACAATCTCTTTTTCGTCAAAATGGTGTTTTACTCCTTTGATCTCCTGGTACGTCTCGTGTCCCTTCCCCGCCAGCAAGATCACATCTCCCTTTCTGGCAATTGCCATTGCCCTGCGAATGGCCGCAATGCGGTCCACCACGATTTCATATTTCCCCGGATGGTCTTTGGCGCCTTCCTCAATATCCCCAATGATATCCTCCGGTCTTTCAAAGCGGGGATTATCCGATGTGATGATCACATAATCCGAGAGCTCCACGGCGATCTTTCCCATAATTGGGCGTTTCTCACTATCTCGATTGCCGCCGCAACCAAACACAGTGATCACCCTGCCCTTGGCGAATCCTCGCACAGCCTTGATGATGTTTTCCAATCCATCTGGCGTATGGGCATAATCTAAGATAATGCGGTATTCCTTTCCCTTGGTGTTCAACACCTCACATCTGCCCTGTACGCCGCCCAGCTGCCTCAATCCCTGCTGAATATCTGCAATGGGAATATCCACAGCCAATGCAGCGCCTACTGCCGCTAAGCTGTTATACACCGTAAACGCCCCTGGAATTTTTGTGGCAAAGCAAATTTCTTTTCCCTGGATCGTGGTGCAAAACTCCGTCCCTTTGGCACTGAGATTGACTTTAACCGCCCTCAAGTCCGCGTTTTCTCCCATTCCATAGGTCAATACACGGCCTGCCGATGCATCTACCATCGTCTGAGCCGCCCCATCATCTTCATTGATCACGCTCACTTTGCTCATGGCAAACAGCTTTGCCTTGGCGTCCCTATAGTTTTCCAGCGTGCCGTGAAAGTCCAGATGGTCTTGCGTAAGGTTGGTAAACACGGCCACGTCAAAATCCACACCATATACCCGATGCAGCGCCAATGAGTGAGAGGATACCTCCATCACAACGATATCGCAGCACTTGGATTGCATCTCCCACAATAACCTCTGTAAATCCATGGACTCAGGCGTGGTGCGCTCGGTATGGATCTCCTCGTCGCCGATGAGATTGACAATCGTCCCCATTAGGCCCACCTTAAGGCCGCTATGCTCACAGATCTTTTTGATCATATAGGTAGTAGTCGTTTTGCCGTTGGTTCCGGTAACGCCAATGACCTTCATCTTTCGGGAGGGGTTATCGTAATAATTTGACGATATCTGCGCCATCCCAATCCTGGTATTCTCCACCAGTATTTGTACCGCTTGAAGCTCTGGCAGCCACCGGTTGACCACCACTGCCACCGCGCCCTTTTCTACAGCACTTGCCGCAAACCGGTGTCCGTCCACCTGAAACCCTGAAATGCAAAAGAACAGATCCCCCGGCTGGATCTTTCTAGAATCGTATTGAATCCCCTGAATTTCGATGCCCAAGTCGCCCCGAACTTCACAGGTTATATCCATAAGTAAATCTCTTAATTGCATCGTACTTCCCCCTTTCACTCAGACTATATTATTATAATGATACCATATGTTCTGCCAAATGGCGATGTTTCTCACAAAAAATGTCCTTCCCAATCGCCTGTATATCATCAAGAAGCAGGGCTTTGAGAGTCAGCCCCTCACACCCTGCCTGATCTGTTTTTCATAAGCCAATCCACAAAACCGGCTCAATCCTCTGTATCTTCTTTTTCTTTCAGCTTCACTGTTACCGTGCTATCTCGCTCCACCTGTTGGCCCGCTACTGGGGACTGTTCATACACCGTCCCATTGCCTTCAATTTGAATGTTCAGGCCATTTTCCCGCAGCAGTTCCATGGCTTCCATAATGGTCTTACCAGAGAGATCTGGCACTTCAACCATGGGCGTAGCAATATCCACGCCGTATTTTTGTGTCATCCCCAGCGCCACAGATTCTCCCTTGTCGAGCATCGTTCCGGCCTCTGGCAATTGGGTATCCACCAACCCTTCCCCATCTGCCGTATAGGTGAGCCCCAGTTTTTCCAACCGCGCTTTTGCATCTTCTAAAGTGACGCCCGATAAGTCTGGCACTTCTACTTGCTCTACCTCCACAGGATTGCCCTCTTCATCTGTTTTCACAGGCTCTGTAGGTGGGATATTTCCATACTCCAGGCATTCCTGCAACACGTCTTTTGCATAAGGCGCTGCAATCACACCGCCATAGTCCACTGCCACCCCTGCCTCATCGATGATGATCAGCACAATGTATTGGGGATCGTCCGCCGGCGCAAAGCCGATAAACGAGGAAATGTGCTTGTTTTGGAGAATTTGGCCATTTTCATCGTACTTTTGGGCCGTTCCCGTTTTCCCGCCTACTTTATATCCCTCAATCTTCGCATTACCTCCGCCCCCTTGAGAGACCACGCTCTCTAAAATCTGGCGCATGGTAGCAGAGGTCTCTTCTGAGATCACCTGACGCACTGCCACAGGCTCAAAGGTCTCCACTGTATTGCCTTCACTGTCTTGAAATTCCTTGACTAACTTCGGTTGGTACAGCGTTCCCCCATTCACGGTGGCGCTGATGGCGCTGATGAGCTGTAAGGGCGTAACCGCAATGCTCTGGCCAAAGCCAATACGGGCAAGATCTACATTTTTTACGTATTTCTTATGCCTTACAATGCCTGCACCATCCGCCGAGTAGTCAATGCCTGTGTTCTGGCCAAAGCCGAAGTTGTAGATGTACTCATAAAAGGTATCTACCCCCATATCCAACGCCATATCCATAAAGCAGGGGTTGCAGGAATTCTGTACTGCCTGCTCTAGCTTTTGTGTCCCATGGGGCCGTCCTGTGCGCCAACACTTGATCTTTTCCCCATCTACCATCCGGTATCCCGGGCAGTTAAATGTAGTATCTGTGGTGACTGTACCGCTGTCCAGCGCCGCCGCTGTGGTAATGACTTTAAAAGTAGAACCTGGCTCGTAGGCGTCTACCACCAGTTTATTTCTCGTGACCTCCTGTAGTGTCTCAATATCATCTCTGGGAAGATCGTTGAGGTCCGCATCTGGCAAGCAGGACATGGCCAAGATCTCACCTGTGTTAGGATCCATCACAATTCCCTGTACGGATTTGGCCTCGTTGGCTATCAGCGCCTCTTCCAGCGCTTTCTCTAAATAACTTTGGATCACCTCGTCGATGGTCAGCACTACGTCATATCCATCTTGGGGCTCTACATATACCTCGCCGCCACTCTCCAGTATTCTGCCTCTGGCATCGGATTGGCTCACGATTCTACCCGCTTGCCCAGAGAGGTATTTATCGTATTTTTTCTCCAGCCCCTCTAGGCCCTCTCCATCCACAGAGGTAAAGCCCAGCACCTGGGTGAGAAAGTCCTTGTTGGGGTAATAGCGTTTTACATCTATGGTAAAGTACACGCCCGGTAGATCTAGCGCCTGAATGGCGTCGGATTGTTCGCTGCTGATTTGCCTTTTGAGCCATACTTCAGACTTAGAGGTGTCCTCCGCTTTTTTCTGAATCTCAGACTCTTCCATCTCCAAAATGGGAGCTAATTTTTGCGCAACGGTCACCGCCGTCTTTTGCTCCCCTTCTTTTAACTCTTTATCCGCTGCTGCAATTTCCTTTGGCCTCAGCACCACCGTATCCGCGTTGGCGCTCATGGCCAGTACGTTGCCGTTTCGATCCAAAAAAGAGCCCCTTTTAGCGCTCACATACAAATCCTTTGTCCAATTGTCTTCTGCTTTTTCCTGTAACCACTGTCCCTGCACAAACATCAGAGACACTAATTTACCCACTAAGAACACAAAAACGAGGGCAATTACACCGACAATTACGACTGCCCTTTTTTTATTCGATATGCTAGGAAGCGCCATTTCATCACCTTTTCAATCTTATTTTGAATCCCTCACCCACAATTACTCCAAAAAGCTAAACAGATCGGAGAAGAATTTTCCTAGGTTAAACCCCTCTTCCTGTGTGGTTTCTTCCTGTGTCGTCTCCTGCTTCTCCTTTTTCTCCACATTTACATAGACCATTTGAGAACTCTGCGGCTTGCTCATATGGAGCTGCTCACTTGCCACCGTTTGAATGTCTTCCAGATTATCCTTCATGGCTACCGCTAAATCCAAGTCCTCTACATTCCGTTCTATCTCATTTATATTCTCTTTTACATCCAATATTGCCAAATTATTTTTTCCTATCGCAGAATATCTCATCACTACAAAGGACAAAATGCCAATCGCCGCCACCACCAGCGCGATAGTCTTGCGGGCGCGCTTTAGGGGGATGCCATTTCTCGCAAC
>CAJJPW010000042.1 GCA_905193725.1 uncultured Eubacteriales bacterium | reverse complement strand
TATTGACAATAACTTTTTACTATGTTTATAGTTATTCTATAATATATTTATGTACACAAAAATATTATAGAAGGTACAAAATGGAAATTAATATTTATGAGATAATAAATATGTATAAGAATCTGAATCGAAAACAACAGTTATTGATAGATAACTTAATTGAAATTTCATATCAAATCGTATATTTAAAAAAAGAACAGAAAAAACTCCAAGATAAAAAAGAGAAAACCTGAAACCAGAACGAAAGGTTATTACGCGATTCATTTCATATCAAAATAGCGTGATGAAATGGGGCAACTCGCCTTTTGAAAGATAGCCCACTAGATGGAAACTCAGCCAAAAGGTTGTGATTTATGATTGCAAATAGGAAATATTTAGCATATAATTAACATGAGATTTTAGGTGGGTTTACACGACAAAATTCGCCAAAAAATTAAATATAAATGAGAAATTTCCAATTGGGCGGAATGACAAACAGATATGTAAAAGATTATGGAACGTTAAAAATTCCCTGTTATTTTACCTCTTGTTCAATATCGTCAAATAGATCTGAGTTAAAAAAATCGCGAATGCTGATCCCAAGGCCGTCACATAATTTCTTGATCGTAGCGATACCGGTATTATAGGATTTCCCTTTGACAATATCGTTGACAGTGGATTGGGTAACGCCAGAAATATCACTCAACCGGTTGATAGTAAGGCCCTGTTGCTGCCTGAGTTCGGATATCCTTTCGCGAACTGCTTGAGAAATATTCATACCATACTCCTTTACCAAAAACTCATTAATAGAGTAACAAGAATTGATAAAATATATTAATGGTATAGCGTTAATTATATGATAAAGTAATAATTTTATAAAATTACGGAAAGTGGGAGGGGAATCTGTGAGAGGCATATGTAATAAAATTTTGGGATATCGATATGAAAGATTAAAAGTGAAGTTGGAAAGAGAACGCGCTACTCTCAACCATATAGTAATCCAGCTCAATCAAAAGGGGGAATCGCTGGTGGAAAATAAGGAGCTTTTGGAACAAAATTATAAGGTGGATGAGATTCTAATAAAGGTGATTCGACTGCAAAATAAAATTGTGGGGCTGAAGAACAGAGATAAAAGGCCAAAGTCCACATAATGGAGAGGACGAGGAAGGCTTTTACATGGACAATCTTTTCGTAAATATGGTATGATAATAAAATAGCAGTGAAAGTAAAGGATGGAAACAAATATGTCTTATTTAGCATTATACCGGCAATACCGCCCCCAGACCTTTGATGAGGTAAAAGGGCAGGATGCCATCATCCATATTTTGAAAAACCAAGTAAAGGAAAAGCAGCCCTCCCACGCGTATCTATTTTGTGGGCCGAGAGGCACGGGAAAGACCAGCACGGCAAAAATACTGGCTAAAGCGGTCAACTGCCTGTGCCCTACAGAAGATGGAAACCCATGCTTGCAATGTAAAAACTGCATAGAAGCGGCAAACGATAGCGCGGTAGACATTATTGAGATCGACGCAGCATCCAACAACAGCGTGGATAATATTCGAGATATTCGGGAAAAAGTAAATCTGTTGCCTGCCAACAGCCAGTATAAGGTATACATTATTGACGAAGTGCACATGCTCTCTACAGGCGCGTTTAACGCACTTCTGAAAACTCTGGAAGAGCCGCCTGCTCATGTGATTTTTATCCTGGCGACTACAGAAGTGCGCCGATTGCCGGCGACGATTTTATCTCGCTGCCAGCGGTATGACTTTAAGCGAATGAGCAGTCAGGTCATTGTGGAAAATTTAGGGCGCATTTTGGAAGAGAAGCAGATTCCCTTCGAGCAAGAGGCT
The DNA here is from genome assembly GCA_905193725.1 of uncultured Eubacteriales bacterium. Taxonomy (GTDB): domain Bacteria; phylum Bacillota; class Clostridia; order Christensenellales; family Christensenellaceae; genus CAJJPW01. Next base: position 10,043 of record CAJJPW010000042.1, on the reverse strand, counting down.
TTGAGGGAAATTGCAGCACTGAGTGGGGGCGCCATGAGAGACGCGCTGAGCATTTTAGATAAAGTGTGTGCGGGGCAGAAGTCCATTACCAAAGATGGAGTACTGGAGGCGCTGGGCAGTGCAGATCGAGTGCAGATGATAGGACTATTTGAAAAGATCGCCCAGGGTGATTCCAAGGCTGCACTGGAAGCGGTGGAACAGATGTTTTACCGGGGGCTAGACGCTGCTTCTATCACAAAGGATCTGATGGGGCTACTCAAACAAATGTTGCTTTTCAGCTTGGGAGGCACAGGGGAAGAGGCTCTGGAAAAAGTGGCAAAAACCCTGGGAAGCAAGGCGATTGTCCGGGATATTGAGCTGCTATCCCAGGCGGCGTATCAGATGAAATTCTCTGACGACGGGCAAGTATTGCTGGAGATGACGCTGGTGAAGATGGTGCTGCCCTACACCGATGAGAATAATGAGGACCAGCAGGCGAAGCTGTTTGCACTGGAGAAGAAACTAGAGCAGGTGGAAAGAGAACTCGCTATATTATCTCAAAAGGCCCAGGGGATTTCGGTACCGCAGAATACAGGCCAGATAGGAGGCCACACCAAGACCGTGGCAGCACAGGAGGTCCAAATCCCAAGTACTTCTGTTGCCAAACAGCAGGAGGAAATGCAGCCAGCGGGAGAGAGTACTGGAAAGGGAGAGCTCAGGCAGATCTGGGAACAGGTAGTGCAGTATATGAAGCAAAACGAGCGCCACTTAGCTCTCCACGTAGGGCTGCTCACCCCTGTAAAAATGGCTGACCACATCATTCACCTCAAAGCCCCTCAAAACAGCATTTCAGGGGAGATGGTGATGCAGGAGGAAAACCGACAGGTAGTGGAGAAGGCGCTGCAGGAGATTACAGGTAAACCCATGCGCATTCAGCTACTTAAACGGGCTAGTGGAACCAGCAAATTGCAGCAGGAATCCATGAATACGCTGCTGGGCTTGGACGATGTGGAGATTATAGATTAGACGAAAAAATTATGCTATAATAGACCAGTGTGAAATGACAATAGCATGACAAATTTTTACAAGGAGTATATAGGAGGTACTGATATGGCAAGAAGAGGTGGATTCCCGGGGCCAGCAGGCGGCATGAACATGCAGAATATGATAAGACAGGCGCAAAAAATGCAGCAGGATATGCAGAAAATGCAGGAAGAGCTGGAGCAGAGAGAAGTGGAAGTTTCAGCAGGAGGCGGTATGGTAAAAGTAGTTGCCACCGGCGCAAAGGTGATCAAGAGCATTTCCATCTCCCCTGAAATTGTAGACCCAGATGACATTGAGATGCTGGAAGACGTGATTATGGCTGCTGTCAATGAGGCGATCGGCAAAGCGGAAGAAATGGTACAGCAGGAGATGGGAAAGGTAACTGGTGGAATGAACCTGGGAGGTCTGCTGTAATCTATGGCTATCGAATCCTTGGCAAAATTGCAGGAGCGGTTTGCCTCTCTGCCGGGCATCGGCCCCAAGACGGCGCAGCGACTGGCATTTTATGTGATCGACATGCCAGAAGAAGAAGTGCGCCAATTTGCCCAGGACATGTACCGAGCGAGGCTCAGTGTGCGGTACTGTAAGATCTGTGGCAACCTGACCGACCAGGAGATCTGCAGCGTCTGTGCAGATGAAGAGCGGGATAAGAGCGTGATCTGTGTGGTGAAGGACGCCAAAGACGTGATGGCATTTGAGCGAATTCGAGAGTACCGCGGGGTGTACCATGTACTCAATGGGGTGATCTCGCCGCTGGAGGGAATTGGCCCAGACGATATTCGCGTCAAAGAGCTGGTGCAGCGGGTGTCTCAGGGAAATGTAAAAGAAGTGATTTTGGCCACTAACCCAGACGTACAAGGAGAGGCCACGGCGGTGTATATCAGGAAGCTGCTAGAGCCACTGGGCGTGGAAATTACGCGAATTGCCCACGGTGTGCCCATTGGATCGGAACTGGAGTATACGGACGAAATCACGCTGCTCAAGGCGTTGGAAGGCAGGAGAAAATTGGAGTAGCAACAAAAAAGTCAGAAATATGTAAAAGATTGATAATGGATAGATTTTGTGGTTAAATATATAGTAGATAATCTAATCCACAGGGTATTTACGCTGGGAGAGGATGGGATATGATAAATCTGACTGTGAGGAGCGATCTGAGCAGAAGGGAAGAGACGAAGAGAGAATACTACCCTTTTGCCCATATGGCAGAGGGGTTTTTTATATCCAGAAAAAACGCTAGAAGAGAGGAGGGGGCATATTGGACAAGAAAAGCTGGTTACAGTTGATAGACCGAATGGAAAAAGGATATGTCCCTTCTGTAGACCAACTGGCAGGGCTTTTAGCCCAAAGGGAGGACCAGGTGGTGCAGCACTTGTTCGCCAGTGCTGATCGGGTAAAACAAAAGTACTTTGGAAATTTTGTGGATATTCGGGGGATTATTGAATTTTCCAACTACTGTCGGTGTAGCTGCCTTTACTGTGGGCTGCGGGCGGAGAATAGAACCCTCCACCGCTATCGGATGACACCAGAAGAGATCGTAGAGCGGGCCAAACAGGTTTGGGATGCAGGATACCATACCGTTATTTTGCAAAGTGGGGAGGATCTCGCATATACCAAGGACATTTTGGCCCAGATCATCCGGCAGATTAAGGGGTACTGTCCCATACAAATTACCTTAAGTGTGGGCGAGCGAAGTCTAGAGGAATATGCCTGCTGGAAAGAGGCAGGGGCGGATCGATATCTGATCAAACACGAGACAGCTGACGAGGCGCTATATAATTCCCTCCATCCCCACAGTACATTTCAGAGAAGGCTGGAATGTCAAAGACAACTCAAAGAATTGGGATATACTCTGGGAAGTGGATTTATGGTAGGGCTCCCCGGGCAGACAGAGGAGACTTTGGCAAAAGACATTTTACTGCTCAGAGAAATGAAAGTGGATATGGCAGGGATCGGGCCGTACATCTCCCATGACGAGACGCCACTGAAGGGAAGCCCACATGGCAGCAGTTTTTTGACGCTACGGGTGCTGGCGGCGGCGCGACTGGTGAATCAGCGGGTTTGGCTGCCCTCTACTACGGCTCTCAATTTGAAAGGTGGTCTGCAAAACGCACTGCACTGCGGTGCCAGCGTTATTATGCAAAAGGCCACACCACAGAAGTACGCCAAGTATTACGACATCTATCCGGGCAGGGAACATCAAGAGATTGACCTTGCACGGCAATTAAAACAGATCAAAGAATATTTACAAAGTATGGCAATGACGGGAAGATAGAAAGGAAAATGAAGTATGTATGATGTGAAGTCAAAAAAGGCAGAAGAGTTTATCAGCGATGAGGAGATTTTAGACACGCTGGAATACGCAAAAAAGAACAAAGACAATCGGGAATTGGTAGACAGCATTTTGGAAAAGGCCAGCCTCATGAAGGGGATTACACACCGGGAAGCAGCAGTGTTGCTGGAGTGTGACTTAGAGGATGAAGTGGAGAAGATGTACAAACTGGCCCGGGAGATCAAACAGAAGATCTACGGCAACCGAATTGTGATGTTTGCCCCCCTCTACCTATCTAACTACTGTATCAACGGCTGTACCTATTGCCCATACCACGGCAAGAACAAGCACATCGCCAGAAAAAAACTGACACAGGAGGAAATCAAACAGGAAGTAATCGCTTTGCAGGATATGGGCCATAAGCGTTTGGCACTGGAGGCTGGGGAAGATCCGGTACGGAATCCCATCGAGTACATCCTTGAGAGCATTAAGACCATCTACAGCATCAAGCACAAAAATGGTGCTATTCGCCGGGTAAATGTGAACATCGCCGCCACCACTGTGGAGAACTACCGCAAACTCAAAGAGGCGGAGATCGGAACGTATATCCTATTTCAAGAGACGTATCACAAAAAGAGCTATGAAGAGCTCCATCCTACCGGCCCCAAGAGCGACTACGCCTACCATACAGAGGCTATGGATCGAGCCATGGAGGGTGGCATAGACGACGTAGGCTTGGGCGTGCTGTTCGGCCTCAACATGTACCGCTATGACTTTGTGGGCATCTTGATGCACGCAGAGCACTTGGAGGCAGCCATGGGGGTGGGACCTCACACCATCAGCGTCCCCAGAATCTGCCCAGCAGATGATATTGATCCTAAAAACTTCTCCAACGCAGTACCGGATGACATTTTTGAGAAGATTGTGGCACTGATCCGCATCGCTGTGCCGTATACAGGGATGATCGTCTCTACTAGAGAGTCTAAGAAGATGAGAGAGCGGGTATTACAGCTGGGGATTTCCCAGATTAGCGGCGGTTCACGCACCAGCGTAGGTGGCTATGTGGAGCCAGAACCGGAAGAGGAGAACTCTGCGCAGTTTGACATCAGCGATAGAAGAACGCTGGGAGAAGTGGTAGATTGGCTGATGGAGATCGGCTATATCCCCAGTTTCTGTACGGCTTGTTATCGCCAGGGGAGAACGGGAGATCGGTTTATGCAGTTTGCCAAGACAGGGCAAATCGCCAACTTCTGTCAGGCAAACGCCATTTTGACCCTAAAAGAGTTCGCCGAGGACTATGGGACAGAGAAGACCAAGGAACTGGCAGAGACTCTTATCCAAAATGAAGTAGAAAAGATCCCCAGTGACAAGGTGAAATCTATGACTAAGGATTACCTCTCCAAGCTGGAGAAAAACGAACGGGATTTCCGCTTCTGATTGCTCTAAAATAGATCCTGACCTATTTGGTTAGACCTTTAAAATATGTTATCTTTTAAGCAATGTATCAAAAGAATGGCAAAACAGACCGTTTTTCGGTCTGTTTTGTTTTGAGAGAGCATAGATATGTAAGGCAAAATCCAGTTGCATTTTGAGCAAAAATGTGTTATTTTAAGTAAATTATAACAGAGTAAATTGTCTTTGAAGATCTTTTGGGGACTTGAGAGTTATCCATCTGCTCTCATGGATATGCTAATAAAAATAGAAAACAAATCAGGTGAAGGATGAATGGAAGATAAACAGGTGAGTTCCAACCGGTTTGCTGTGGCAAAGCGGATTGCGGTGATTGGAATTTTGGCCAATGTTTTTTTATTGGCAATTAAGTTGATTATTGGTTACAGCGCGGGAAGTCAAGCGATGATTGCCGACGGCTTTAACAGCGCAGGAGATGTGTTTGCCTCCCTCGTGACGCTGATTGCCAGCTTTTATGCAGCTAGGCCTAGAGATGAAAAGCACACTTGGGGGCATCGCAAAGCGGAGTATATTGCCTCGATGATCATCGCCTTTTCTATGATGATTGTGGCATTTACCACGTTTACTAACTCGCTTACCTCTCTCTTAGAGGGAGAGAGCGCAACTTTTTCCTATAGTCTGGTGATTGCCGCGGGAGCTACCATTGTAATGAAGGGCATTTTATATATTTACTGTACCAAAAAAGGCAAAGCCCTCAACAGCTTGATCATCCTCTCTAACGCTGTAGACCATAGAAATGACGTATTTGTAACTCTGGGCACATTGGCCAGTATTTTACTCAGCTTAGTGGGGATCACTTTTGCAGATGGGGTGGCAGGATGTGCCATTGCGCTGGTGATCGCCTGGACGGGAATCAAGATCATGATGTCGGCCTCATCCGAGCTGATGGACGCCTCACTGCCGTCGGAGATCACCAAAGAGTTTGAAAAGCAGATTATGGAGATTGGAGAGATCAACCATGTGGACAGCATCCGCTCTAAGCCAGTGGGTGGAGGCCAGTACTTGATCATTGCCAAAGTATCGGTAGATAGGAACATGACGGTGCTCAAAAGCCACCAGATCGCCAAGCAAATCGAACTGAGACTCATGGAAAACGAGGACGTCTATAGTGCTGTCGTGCACATCAACCCAGATACTGCTCATAATTTGGATCATACGCATAAACACGAGTAAAACCTATAAAGCGATAGAAAGTAAATATAAAAAAGCTGGCAATCTGCCAGCTTTTTTTGATATCCATTTTTAAGTACTATACCCAATGAATGGGCTAGAGAGTTAAGCTGCTATTTAGCAGGATTGATGAGGCGGACTTTGATCACGCCGTCGATCTCAGAAATCATCTGCACTGTACTATCCTCCACTGGAGCATCCATAGTGAGCACAGTGTATGCCACATCCTTTTTGGACTTGTTGGTCATCTCAGCAATATTGTGGTTTGCGCTGGCGATGACGCTGGAGATGGAGCTCACCATATTGGGCAGATTTTTGTGGATGACGCAAATGCGCATATCGTTTGTGGGAGCAACCACTACTTCAGGAAGGTTGATGGAGTTCACAATACTTCCCGTCTCGATGTAATCCCGAATTTGATCGGCAGCCATCATGGCGCAGTTTTCCTCGGATTCTGGGGTAGAAGCGCCCAAGTGGGGGATGGCGATCACATTGGGGTGATCGATGATCTCGTCTTCTGGGAAGTCGGTTACGTATTTGGCCACAATGCCGCTTTCGATTGCCTCAAACAGAGAAGTGTTCTTCACAATGCCATTTCTGGCGAAGTTGAGCAGAATGACGCCGCTTTTCATCTTGGAGAACTCAGGAGAGCTGATAAAATGCTTTGTCTTATCGTTCAGCGGAATGTGGATGGTGATGTAATCCGACTCTTTGAGCAGCTCATCCAATGTCATGGCCCGGGTCGTAGCGCGAGATAGATGCCAAGCCGCGTCTACCGACACAAATGGGTCGTATCCGATCACGTTCATGCCGATGGCGGCAGCTGTGTTGGCCACCATGACGCCGATGGCCCCTAGGCCGATCACGCCGATGGGCTTACCTTTGAGCTCTGGGCCTACGAATTGGCCTTTGCCCTTTTCCACCAGTTTGGTAACCTCATCGCCTTTGCCCTTTAAGGTTTTGCACCAAGCAGCAGCGTCCAGTACGTTTCTGGAGGCGATGAGCATACCGCATAGCACCAGCTCCTTTACGCCGTTTGCATTGGCGCCAGGGGTGTTAAACACCACAATGCCCTTTTCGGTGCATTTGTCGATGGGGATGTTGTTGACGCCTGCGCCCGCTCTGGCAATGGCCAGCACCCGGTCGGAGAAATCCATCTCATGGCAGTTGGCACTGCGCACCAAATATGCGTCTACATCTTCTTCCTCGATATGGGAAGAGACAGTGTAATTCTCTTTTTTTAAATAGTCATATACGACTTTAGAAATGGGATTTAGCTTTTTAATGTTGTACATTTGCCCGTTCCTCCTTATTTGTGAGCCAGTTCAAATTCCTTCATGTAATCGATCAGCGCTTTTACGCCCTCTACCGGCATTGCATTGTAGATGCTGGCACGCATACCGCCAACAGAGCGATGCCCTTTCAGGTTAGTGAGTCCCTTTGCCGTCGCCCCCTTGATGAATTCAGCGTCTAGTTCAGCATCTCCGGTTACGAATGGAACGTTCATGAGGGAGCGGTCTTCCTTAGCTACAGTGCCCTTGTATAGGCTAGAGCTGTCGATAAAGTCGTACAGCAGGCCGGCTTTGTATTCGTTGACCTTTTGAATCTCGCTCACGCCGCCCTTGGCTAGCAGCCAGTCAAATACCAGGCCTGCCATGTAGATGGCGTATGTGGGAGGAGTGTTAAACAGGGATTGGTTATCCGCATGCGTCTTATAATCCAGCATGGTAGGCACATTTTCTGCCTTGCCGATGAGATCGTTGCGAATGATGACGATGGTGAGGCCGGCAGGGCCGATGTTCTTTTGGGCTCCCGCATAGATTAGGCCGTAGTCGTTTACATCAATCTCCTCGGATAAAATATAGGAGGACATATCCGTTACAATGGGCAGGCCATTGGTGTCGGGAAGAGAGGTGTACCTTGTGCCGTAGATGGTATTATTGCTGGTAATGTGCACATAATCCGCATCAGTTGTGAACATCTCTTTGGTCAGTTTGGGAATATAGGAAAAAGTATCTTCCTCTGAGCTGGCCACTACATTGACCTCGCCAAAGCGCTTTGCCTCTTTGATGGCCTTTTTAGACCAGGCGCCGGTGTTTACGTAATGGGCCTTTTTGTACTTGGTCATCAGGTTGAAAGGCACCATGCAAAACTGCAGAGAAGCACCACCCTGTAGGAAGAGCACTTGGTACTGATCGGAGATGTTCATCAGTTTTCTCAAAGAGGCCTCTGTCCGTTTGATGATATCGTCATAGACCTTGGAGCGATGGCTCATCTCCATGACGGACATGCCGCTATCTCCATAGCAAACCAGTTCACTTTGTGCCTTTTCCAAAACTTCCAATGGCAGGCAAGCAGGGCCTGCAGAAAAATTATACACTCTTTCCAATTTGATATTCCTCCAAATTACTATAAAATATTGTATTGTCACCAATTTCTTTTAGAAATGCCGTTTTTAAGAACAGCAAACACAGAGGACGCCCCCTCTGTATGATAAAATCAATTGGTTGTTTTCCATGCGCGAGCCATAAAAAACTCTACTTTACTATTATATTTTAATTTTGCCGATCTGTAAATACGATTCCGAAGATTCTAAGGGGAATTCGATCATATTTTCACAAAAAATGGGGAAAAGTGAGATGAATTTTCTATTGGCTATAATGAAATGACTCTTATAAAAAATGACCGGGCTAGGTGAGAATTTCATATCCCGCCTGGGAGAGCACTTCCATGGCCTTAGCAAAATGTTGAGCTTTCGTCAAGACGTAGTCGGTTTGATAGGTGGAGAGGGCAAATACCCCAATGTGGTTTTCCGCCAAAAGTGTGGTAATGCGAGATAAAATGCCGATGAGGGAGAAATCCAGCACACCCTGGATGCGAAACGCCCTCCAGCCGTTCTCCTGGCACAAGGTGTTTTGGGGCGCTTGGTCTGTGAGGCACACCAGCGAGATCTCCTCATCCGTCTTGCCCACAAAACAAAACTCGCTTTGAAAATGTACTTCAGATAAGTCTTTTACCTTACATACGGAAAATTCTCCTGGTATTTTTTTGATCTTCATTTCACGTTACCTGCCAATCTCTTGAAATATAATTTCATTATATTCGTTTTTGCCTTGGCTGTCATGGGGCGTGAGAGGATTAGCAGATGAGGGATGAGAGGGAATCAAATAAGCGTAGAGCAGATGAGGAGGATGGCGCGGTATGAGCGCGAGAGATATGCCGGCATGGTGGTACCCAATGGAGAAAAAGGCGAGGAGAATTTTTTCATTAAACAAAACTCCTTTACAAATCCGGCGCAGTCCCCTATGATAAAAATCAAGAACACGAGAGTAATGGAAAAGGGGGAAATGCTATGAAAGTCAATATAAAAAAAGTAAGGCCAGAGGCCATGTTGCCTACCAGGGGAACGCAGGACAGCGCTGGCAGCGACCTGCACGCCTGTCTCCAGGAAAGCTTAACCTTGAGGCCCGGGGAACGAGTGGTCATCCCCACCGGTCTCGCCATAGAAGTGCCTACGGGATATGGGGCCTTTCTGTTTGCCAGAAGTGGTTTGGGGATCAAACATGGAGTGGTACCCTCCAACTGTGTGGGGGTAATTGATGCCGACTATCGAGGGGAGATGATGGTGGGCCTAGTCAATCAGGGAAATGAGGCGTATACCATCGAACCACAAGAGCGGATTGCTCAGATGGTGATCTTGCCAGTGGAGATTTGTGAGTTTTGTGAAGTAGAAGAGCTGAGCGCTACGCAAAGAGAGGAAGGGGGCTTTGGCTCTACGGGGAGAAAGTAGAGACTAGAAAAACAGGCGAAAAGCGGGAAAGCGCAGAAAGATGCCAAGCAGACAGTTTTACCGGAAAACAGCTATAAAATGGAAAAGCAAAAGAGAGCCGTCAAGGCTCTTTTTTCGTAAAGATTCATCCAAAACGATCAAGCCTGCTGATCATTTTGGATGAATTTGAATATAAACAAGTCAGCGGGCGCATTCTCCCCCAACGCCGGTTAAAATATCCACCGCATGTTGCAGATTGGGCAACACCACTTCCAGACACTCCCTGCACGCTTTGGGGCTGCCAGGCAGGTTGATGATCAGCGTCTTGTCGAGCGTCTCGGC
>CAJJPW010000041.1 GCA_905193725.1 uncultured Eubacteriales bacterium | reverse complement strand
TGAGAATAAAACTTGATAAATCTGAGCGCAAGATGAGCGAAGAGTTAGGGCATGTTTCAACTTATTTATCTAGAATGGGCAAGAATAAAGGAATGCCCAAGTTAGAAATTCTGCTGGATATCTGCGACTATTTTGATATTACTCTATCGGACTTTTTTAAAGAAGAATTTGAATATAAAAAATCTAGAGAACTATTATACAGTAAATTAGATTCCATTTTAAATGAACTGGAAGACGAAGAAGTAGATAAATTTATAAAAATTATGAGCCTTTTGGATAAGCAAAAAGTGAAGGCACTCGTAGAGACGTTTGAAGGATATGAAAAATAGAAAATAACTATTTTAGAGTAAAGTTGATGGAAGAATAGAAGGACAATGAGAGGTTGGAGGGGTAAAGTAGGAATATATAGGGGCATATATGGAAATAGATTACGTTGCCATTGGAAAAAGAATTGCTAAAATAAGAAAATCACAGGGGCTAACACAGGTGCGTTTAGCTGAGCTTGCAAATATAGATGGCAAATATATGTCATGTATTGAAAGAGGAAAAAATGCAGTAAGTACAAAGACTTATACGTCAATTAGCTATGCCTTAAAAGTTCCTCTCGATTACATCATTAATGGAAAAAATACTCTTTTACCAATGGACACTTTAGATCGCAAGATACATCTATTAGATGAAAGGCAGAGAAAAGTAGTTGAGTATTTAGTGGATGGATTTATCGAAGGAAAAATAGAGGGATAACAAGGTGCCGGAGAGCATCCATGATAAGGAATACAAAAGTGCCAATGACTTTTGGTGAAAGATTAGTCGACTTACGAATAGCAAAGGGCATAAAGCAAGAAGAACTTGCAAAGATACTAAACGTATCTAGAAGTGCGATTTCTGGCTATGAGAATGATGCTCACTATCCAGAAGTAAAGCAGTTAATAAAAATTGCAGAATTTTTTGATGTCTCGATAGATTATCTGTTGGCTCAAGGAAATAGAAAGTTGAATTTACAAGCCATGGGCGGGAAGTACTATGAAGATAAAGCAGAGTGCATCTACATGGTTGAAATGATAGAAAACATATTGAGTCTAAATGACGAAAATCGGAAGCGTTTGCTGGAGTATATTGATCTGTTAAAGCTAAAGCAAATGGAGGAAAAGGAAAAATAGAGGGATAATGAGATGCCGGAGAACATTCATGACAAGGGATACAAGAGAATACTGAGTTAAAAGGCAATGTTCTTGCAGCTGCTGAAGAGATTTCTCAACAACTCATGGCTGGAAAGCGTAGAGGAGAGAGATCTGGAACTGATCAACAAGGAGTTTATTCCCACAGATTACCAGGAAAAAGAGGCAGATCTGGTGTATAAAATCAGCCGTGGGGATAAAGAATGTTACTATGTATATGTGTTGCTGGAGCTGCAATCTAAGGTGGATTACACCATGCCGTTCCGGTTGCTGGTATATATGGTAGAGCTGATGAAGCATATATTTGCAAATACGCCCAAAAAGGAGCGAGAGCGCAAGGATTTTCGGATGCCACCTGTCCTGCCAATTGTGCTGTACAACGGCAAAAGGCCATGGACGGCAGTGAGGGAGTTTCGCAACTACTATAGAGAGGGGCAGATATTTGGAGAGAGGCTGATAGATTTCGTATATAGCCTGATAGATATCAATGCCCAGGATGAAAGCTACCTGCTGGAGGTAAACACGCTGTTAGAGAACATATTTTTGCTTGATCGGAGCCGAGACAGGGAGACGCTGGAAAGGGCTTTGAAGCTGACTGCCAGGCGGCTGAAAAAGCTGGAGAGAGCTGAACAAGCAGAGCTGGCAGTGTGGGTGAAACAAGTGCTGTACAAAAAGGTAGGAAAAGAGGGAAATGAGGAGTTAATAGAAGAGGTAATCGAGGGTTGGGAAAAAGGAGATGAAGCGAAGATGACATACGGAATAGAAGTGACATTTGACCATGAAAGACAAGAAGGTCGAAAAGAGGGCCGGCAAGAGGGCAGAAAAGAGGGAATAGAGCAAGTAGCCAAGGAGCTGCTGGCGCTAAACATAGATATAGAGACCATAAAGAAAGCAACAGGGCTAGAAGCAGAAGAGCTATTAAAGCTAGAGAGAAAACAATAAAGAGAACCTTTTTTGATATGCACCCCAAAAGTTAGAGACAGATGGAGGTGCATATTATTATGAGCGACAAATACAAAAAAGTACTCGCAAGAATTTAAAACATCTGTCATAAAGGATATGCGAAAACACCATATGAGCCTTAGAGAAACCAAAAGAAAATACGATCTTGTAATTCAATCCCAAGCTTCTGCTGTATTTCTATATGTTATATATTTTTATCTACTTACTCATGTCCCATTGAATCTATTTCCATCAAATACTCCTCTAGGCACATGCCGCTTTTCTGCATTTCCAGCGCAGCTTCCTTCCCCACATATCGAAAGTGCCACGGTTCATATACGACCCCAGTAATGTGTTCCTTATCCTCTGGATAGCGCAAAATAAACCCATATGCCCAACAGTTTTGGATCAGCCATTGGTACTCTTCCGTTTGAGCAAAGTCCTCCTGCAAATCCAGGTGATCCCAGACGGTGATGTCCAGCGCCATTCCCGTCACGTGTTCGCTTCTATTCCAGGGCATCACACTCACCGGTTCTTCAAAGGGGTTTGAACCATAATTTGGGTCAGCATCCAGCTTTTTTTGAAATAGACCATCCTGGTATTCCTGAGAACGATAGGCACTGCTCAAAATCAGCGTATAAATGCCATCCCTCTGAGCCTGGGTAAACATCTCCTGCGCCGCATGGGCTGCACGGTAGTCAATCAGCATACCATTTTTAGAGAGCATGACCACTTCCTGAGAAAATGCTTCCTCTACTGGTACCAATCCCTTGGGGGTTTCCTCTTCTAAATAGGGATGATCCCAGTTGATCAGGCACAATGGATCCAAAAAACCATCCTCTTGTACCTGGCCACCTTGTCCTTTTGAGGCAGAGTCTTTCGCATGGTCTTCTTGCTTCACAGCATTCTCTATCTGGACTTGTCCTACACTTTTGAGCTCGGTGATTTCCCCATCTTTTGCCTGAACCTGCTTTATAATATCCACTGCTGCGATGCATACGCAAAAGACAACTACAATACATAAAAGTGTCTTCAACAGTCTTTTCTTATCCAACCGATATTTCTTTTCCCTTTCTGTGTTCATACATGGCCTCGTTTTCTTTCGCTTTCCCAAAAAATACTTTCCAAAATAGTGGGCAATAAAAAATGCCCTTGTTTACAATATAAAGGGCATCTCAATCCTTTTTGGATCTAATTTGCATCATTTTAGTATCATCTTCAGATGGCCTGCACTTCATGTCTATTTGATCCAGCCACTCACTCCATCTTTTTCTGCATATGGATATTCATCACAAAATCCTATGATGATACTCCCACTATCCAGCATATAATAGCAGTAATATGTAATTTCCTGTTCCCCCATTTGCTGGTAACCATAGGCTGCTGGATAAATAATATTTTTTGCCCAACTTTGAGAATTCTCACCCTCTACCTCCCAGTAGTCATGAAATCCCTCTAACATCTGATTTAACACTTGATCGGGATCCATTTGGTTTTGATCCATCCATGCATATAGTTGATCCACCCCTCCCAGGTATTCTATATGGTAAATCTTACCCGATACAGCATCTAGCATCACCCATAGATTGGTTTCCCATCCATTTTCCTCGTCTAGAATGCTATATTGAATATTCCAGACAGTCATATGATAGGCGGGGTTAATCATATCCGTTATAATAAAGAAGGAAAGGGGAGAAGCATCTGTCACTTCCCAGTCTGGCTTTACAATGGGCAGCGTTTTTTGATGGATGAGTTTATCCAGCTCTTGTTCTCCTTTTTCCACTGCCTCTGCTACAGAAAGCTCTCCTTCCTGGGGAGAACGAGTGTTTTCACTGGCAGTAACTTCATCGTTTCTCTGGTATCTGCTAAAGAGGACAAGCCGTTCCTGCTCGGAGAGTTCAAATTTTATGCCCCCACCTGTATCCTCGCTGGATGTCTGCTGCCAAACCACATTGAGCAGATTTTTATCCTGCTGTTTGGCGATAGATCCTGGCAGATATATGGCTCCTAAGGCGCAACCCAACACAATGATCAGCGTCAAAGAATAAAAAAGCCACTTTTTCTTCATTGTCCTCCCTGCCTCTTTTCCCGAATTGATACGATAAAGCTCACCTTAGTGCCCACTCCCTCTTGGCTTTGAAAGTGCAGCCTGGTCTGGTGGAGCTTTGCGATTTCCTCGCATAGCGCAAGGCCAATTCCCGCGCCGTGCTGCGCCCTTGCTCTTGACTTATCCACCATATAAAATGCCTCTGTGATCTTGGAAAGCTCTTCCTTGGGAATGCCTCTCCCTTCGTCTTTTACTTCAAATAGATATCCGTCCTCTATTTTTCTGCCCTTCAGCCAAACTCTTTTGCCAGGAGCAGAGGCCTTTCTTCCATTGTCTAACAGATTGATGAGGAGGGATTTGATCAAGTCTGGCTCCACAAAGATGGTTGCCCTTTCCACATCGCTTACCAATTCAATCTGGCACTGCTCCATCATGGGCGTAACCACCCCAGCAATGTCCTGTGCCAGCTGCGCAGTATCTACCTTTTTCTTGTCGAATTTGGCTTGACGAGTAATGGCCAGATCCAAAAGTTTGAGGGACAGTGATTCCAATCTGCGCCCCTCTTGAAAGATGTAGTTGGCCGCTCGAAATGCCCGGTCTTTCTCCAGTTCTTGCGATCGGAGCATGTCCGCATATCCAATAATGGCCGTTAAGGGCGTCTTGAGTTCGTGGGCAAAGTTGCCAATAAATTCCTCCTTTTGCTGCGCTACTTGCTCGAGGGCATGGATTTTTTCCTCCAACACGTCTGCCATGGCGTTAAAGTTCTTGGTAAATTCGGCAATTTCGTCGTTGCCCCGCACCTTTACCCGCTTGCCATACGCGCCTCTGGCAATGCGACGAGTAGCCACCGAAAGGCTGCGAATGGGGCGGGTGAGCCAAAGGGAGAGCCCTACCATCACCACTGCGCTAGCCAATAAAATCACAATTATTAGCTTTTGATACGTTTGAAATTGCTCATCCCGTTGGCTGAATAGGACAGAGATATTGCGCACACTTTCCAGATACAAATTTCTATCCTGAGTTTGAAATTGGCAGGCCACTTGCAAATAGTATCGGCCTTTATCCTCGACGATTTGATAGCACCGTTGGCTATTCTCTACGCTCTCTAAAATATGGTTATCCAATTTAACCGATAAGTTATCATACAGTGTTTTTTTCGTGCTGTCGCTGATGCGAAGCTCCCGCTGCCCAGATCCCATCTTCTCCCCAATCTGAGTGATCATGTCATCCGTTATCCCCTGATCTGAAGTGGGAATGTTGACTACCGCCGTCTCAAAGGCAAACTGGCTCATCAGGTTTTCCTCCAGCCCATGACTCACCTCTCGTTCCAAAGAGTTCTGGAATCCCACCTGTACTAATAGATACCCCCCCACGCTAAACGCCAGGGCAATCATTACAATCGTACAAAAAAACACTTTCCAAGAAAATTTCATGTCAAATTTCCAAGCGGTAACCTACTTTGTAGATCGCCTTAATTTCCTTTTCCCAGCCCAGCTTTTTTCTCAGCCGCTGCACATGTAAATCCACAGTGCGAGTGTCTCCCATGTAGTCACTCTCCCACACCTTTTCAAAGATCGTCTCCCGAAACAGGGCAATGTGCCTATTTTGAGCAAAGAGCAACAGCAATTGGTACTCCTTCATGGTGAGCTCAATGTTCTTCCCATTTTTCTTTACTGTCCGAGACTGGGTATCCACTACTACATCCCCCAGCACGATTTTATTCTCCGTCTTATTATAGCGACGCAGCACTGCTTCAACCCGAGCCAGTAACTCCACAATCTCAAAGGGTTTTACCAAATAATCGTCGGCTCCCAACTTTAAGCCCTTGACTTTGTCTGAGACAGTGCATTTGGCCGTAATAAAGATTACAGGGATCTCCAGCGGCCGAATATACTCCATCAGCTCATACCCGTTGACCTTGGGCAGCATCACATCCAGCAAAATCAGATCATAGCGGTTCTGCTCGATCATATCTGCTGCCTGCTCTCCATCAAACGCCTGCTGACATCGATATCCCTTTTCACTCAGACTCATGTCGATCAGGTCGGAGATTGCCACTTCATCTTCTACAATTAACACCCTTATCATCTGCTACGCCTTTCTTGAGAATCCAACTTTATAAACGCCTCTAGTTTACATCATAATTTTATCAAAGTTGTATCATTTTCCTCCGCTCTCTCGCAAAATTTGTCCTTAGCTAGCTCGTCTTTCCGCTCTTCTCTTGGAGCTATTTGTAGTTTTTTATTGAAAAATCAATGAAAAGGCGGAGAAGCCGGTAAAATAGGGCAATTTCCCGCAAAAAGCATGGAAATGGGAAACGTGATACCACGAAATTACTACCGGGAAACGAGTCTTGATACGCGAAAAAGCCCATAAAATGCAAAGAAGCGGGACAAAGAGGAAGTCTCACATGGCAAGATGGACTTGCCGGAAGGGACGTCGTGAAGAAAGCGGCGTCCCTTTTTTGCTGCCCGCAAACAGAAAAAAGAAGCGCCAAAAGCTATATGAAGGGAGGGAACAACATGGCGGTATTCCGTGTAGAACGAAACCGCGGGTACACGGTGATGAGCAATCATCATTTGCAGAACAGGAAATTGACATTGAAAGCCAAAGGCTTGCTATCGCAGATGCTGTCGCTGCCGGAGGATTGGGACTATACCCTGCGAGGGTTGGCATATATCAACAAGGAGAGCATCGACGCCATCCGCACGGCGGTACTGGAGTTGGAAGCGGAAGGGTACATTGTGCGGCAGCAGAGCCGCGACCCGGTAACGGGAAAGATGAACAAGATCGAGTACACCATCTATGAACAACCGCAGGCAAAGAAGGAGCAGAAGGGAGAGGATGCACCGCGTTTGGAAAATCCCAACGCGGCAGAAACACCGTGTTTGGATTTTCCGAATACGGGTTTCCCGAATACGGATAAGCCGGATACGGAGGAACCGAATACGGGAAATCCAACGCAAATAAATAAAAAAAGAAAAAATAAAGAAAAAGAAATCACGGAGGAATCAAGTATCCATCCATCAATCAAAAAGACTCTCCCTGGTTCAGACGAGAGCGTCATGGCAGCCATTGAGGTGTACCGGGACATTATCAAGGATAACATTGAGTACGAGGCGTTGTGCCAGACCTATGGAGAAGAACGGATGGAAGGGATACTGGAACTGATGGTGGAGACGGTATGCTCCCCACGCAAAACCATCCGCATCGGCGGACAGGACTATGTGGGGGAAGTGGTCAAAAGCAGACTGCTGAAGCTGAATCAATTTCACCTGGAGTATGTGCTGAATTGTCTGGATAATCACACCGGAAAAATCCATAACATCCGCAGCTATCTTCTGACCTCGTTATACAACGCTCCCACCACCATCGACCAATATTACAAATCGGAGGTGCAGCATGACCTGTACGGCGTTTAACGCCGAAATACCATGAAGGAGGAAAAACAGAATATGAAACGCTTGTTAAGAGGCAAGAGCCGACGGCTGCTTGCCGTTTTTTTATGCCTTGCCACACTAATCGGCGTCGTACCAGCAGGCACGGCCATGGCGTGGAGCGGTACGGTGGGACAGCAAACCACGTCAACCTTTGGAGATTACCTGGAGGGATACGACGGGAAATCATACTACACTGCCCAGCACTACGTTACCATGACCTATCACGAGGATGGCACCACCAGCTACGAGGAACATTCCAGCGGCGTGGCACGCAAAAGCTATGGGATGCTGAACGAAGCGGGCGAGTTTCGCCGCGTGTACTGTATTGAGGCGGGTGTGGACTACATCCGCGACCAGAGCTATACATCGCAGAGCGGTACGGATAACGGGTACTTTAACCGTCTGCCGGAAACCGCACGGCGGGGTATCCAGCTCGCAGCGCTGTACGGCTATGCGCCCGGCAAGTCATTGCCAATCGACGGGATTACGGAGGATGACTTCTGGCTGGGCACTCAGCTCGTGATTTGGGAATACCAGCAGCAGCTCCGCAGTGACGCGGGCAGCCTGCATAACAACGGGCCAATCGCGGCGGATACTTTTGCCAGACAGATTGCAGGCCGACCGGCGGAGCTGGCCTATCGCTGGGTGCTGGAGCAAATCGCTCAGCATGAAACAGTCCCCAGCTTTGCAAACGGCAGCGTGCATGAACTGAAATACAATCCGTCCACCAAGCTATATAGCCTGACGCTGACGGACGCCAACAACAGCGGCGCGGAGCTTGCGGCAGTGAGCGGTACGGAGGGCGTAACGGTAACAAGAAACGGTAACGCATATACCTTCACCAGCACCAAAATGCTGCAAGACCCCATTACCATCACCTATCGCCGCAACGTTCCGGTGGGAGACGCCATTCTCATCTGGGGCAATCCCACTTACCAGACCATGATGACGGGCGCGGGCGACCCGATCACCTTTGACGTGAAAATCAAAACCGAGACATACGGAACGGCAAAAATCGTCAAGGCGTCGGAGGACGGGCAGGTATCGGGCATATCGTTCCGCATTACCGGCAACGGTGTGGATCAGACGATTACCACCGGCAGCAACGGCCAGATTGCCCGGCAGCTTTTGCCGGGGCAATACACCGTAACCGAGCAGACGCCGGACAAATATGTGCAGCCTGCTTCGCAAACCGTTACGGTGGAGAGCGGGCAGACGGCTACCCTGTATTTCAGCAATGTGCTTAAAAAATTCCGGGTAGAGGTACACAAGCAGGATGGCGAAACGGGCAGCGCCCAGGGGGACGGCACGCTCGCCGGTGCGGTGTATGGAATCTATCACAACGGCGAATTGGCAGACAGCTATACCACGGACGCATCGGGAGACTTTACGACCCGGTATTATCCCTGCGGAGAGGGGTGGACATTGCGGGAAATCAGCCCAAGCGAAGGGTATCTGCTGGATGAAACGGTCTATCCGGTGGGCGGTGAGCCGGGCAATTACACGGTAGAGCTCAACACCGCAAAGAACCATGTAACGGAACAGGTCATCAAGGGAAAAATCCGGCTGGTCAAACACATCGACGCGCCGGACGCGGACTTGCCGCCGGAGGAAGCCGGAAGCGGCAGCGGGAATGAAGGGATGATCGAGCAGCCGGAGGAAGGCGCGGTATTCGAGGTGTACCTGGCGTCGGCAGGCAGCTACGAGCAGGCAAAGGACGGAGAACGCGCCCGCATCACCACAGACAGCGACGGCTTTGCCGAAACGCCGCTGCTCCCCTATGGCACCTATCGGGTACGCCAGCTCTCCGGCATGGAAGGGCAGGCGCTTGTCCCGGATTTTACCGTAACCATCAGCGAGCAGGACAGAACATATTCGTTCATCCTGAACAACTCCACCATTACCAGCAAAATCCGGGTAGAGAAACGGGACGCGGAAACCGGCGAGTTAATTCCGGCAGAAGCATCGTTCCAGATCTACAAACCGGACGGTACGCTGCTTGTGCAGCACATGGACTACCCTGCACCCGTGGACATTTCCACCTTTACCACTACTTCTGATGGCTGGCTGATGCTGCCTCAACCATTGGACTACGGTGCGGGTTACCGGCTGGTCGAGGTGGAAAGCCCCTATGGATATGTGCTCTCGAAAGAGCAGGTGTCCTTTGACGTAACCGGCGAGACGGATACGGTTACGGTAGTATGCAGCAATGTGCCGCAAAAGGGCGTCATCCAAATTGGAAAGACCGGCGAAGTGCTGACGAGCGTGCAGGAAAACGACGGCCTGTATCTGCCGGTGTACGAAGCCCGCCCGCTGGAGGGTGCGGTGTATGACGTTATTGCCGCTGAGGATATTGTCGTGGGCGGCGATATAAAGGCCGAAAAGGGCGATGTAGTGGACACCGTAACCACCGGAGAAAATGGCGGCAGGAGCAAGCCCCTGTACTTAGGCCGCTATCAGATTGTGGAACGGCAAGCGCCGGATGGCATGACCATCAATTCGGAGCCGCAGGAAGTAGAACTGCGCTATGGCGGACAGGAAATCGAACTGGTAGAAACCGCAGCGGCCTTTTACAACGAACGGCAGAAGGTGCGGATTGAATATGCAAAGACGCTGGAACAGGACGAGACGTTCCACCTGGGTATGAATGATGAAATTCTGTCGGTGCAGTTTGGCTTGTATGCCGCCGATGAGATTGTGGCGGCCAGCCGCATCCCGAAGGACGGCCTTATCGCGACAGCCAGCCCCAAGGAGGACGGCAGCGGCACGTTTGCGGCAGATCTCCCCTTTGGAAATTTTTATGCGAGGGAGATTGCGGCGGACGGCCATTACCTGGTAAGCGACCAGACCTATCCCATTGCCTTTGCCTACGAGGGGCAGGACATCCCAACTGTCCATATCAGCTTAAACGACGGGCAGCCCATTGCAAACGACTTGCTGCGCGGCAAGATTGAGGGCAGCAAAACGGATGAGGACGGCCAGCCGGTCAAAGGCGCGCTCATTGGCCTGTTTGACGAGGATACGGAGGAATTTACGGAAGAAACCGCTATCTTGACTGTTAAAACCGGGCAGGACGGCTCCTTTGTCTTTGAACATATCCCACAGGGGCACTTTATATGCCGCGAAATCACTCCCGCAGAGGGATTTGTGGGAAGCGAGGAAGCCCATCATATTTACAATGTGGCAGATGGGCAGGTAACACAGGTACACATCGAAAACCGCCATATCACCGGTACTGTACAGGTGCGAAAAACCGACGCGGACTATCCCGATGCGCTGCTCTCCGGCGCGGTGTTTGAAATCTACCGGGACGAAAATGGCGACGGCGTATTGGACGCGGGGGACACCCTCATGGGCGAGATGCAGGAGGTAGACGCGGGCATATATGAGATGACCGGCCTGCGGTATCATCGCTATCTGCTGGTAGAAAAGCAAAGCCCGGCACATTTCCTGCGGGACGAGGTGGTTTATCCCTTTGCCATTACCACAGACGGCGAAATCGTGGTGGTGGAAAATGAAGCGGGGCAAGGCTTTACCAACCGGGCACAGACTGGAAACCTTGTCATTACCAAAACAACGGACGATGGCAAAAAGGAAGGGTTCCGTTTTACCGTAACCGGTGAGGATGTGTTGGGTAATGCGTTTTGCGAAACCTATGCTACCGACGCCGAAGGACGAATCGGCGTAACGCTGCGACCGGGTAAATACACCGTTTCCGAGGAAGCGGGGGACAATACCCAAAACTATGTACTGCCGGACAGCCAGGAGGTGGAGATCAAGGCAGGTGAAACGGCGGAGCTGATGTTCCACAACAGCCTGCGGAGCTTTGACCTGCCGAAAACCGGCGATACGGGCAATCCCCTGTTGTGGCTCGGCCTTGCCCTTATGAGCGGCGGGATTGCTTTGCTGCTGGTCTGGAAAAAGGCCGGAAAACGACAGCCGCGGGGGTGATAACAGATGCAGGAGGAAGTGGAACAGAGGTTATTCGTCTTATCCACAACGGCAGCTAAGATGACCGGACGTGTGCTGGCGGGCATGATGAAAAAGTACCTGCAACTGACCAAAAAAGGGGTGCAAAAGGCAACCACACCGCAGGGTAAGCAGACATTAAAGCAGCTATCCAAAAAGGACGCGGGACTGAGCAATATTGAGGTTACGGACAAGAATATCGGCAGCTTTTCCCGCATTGCCAAAAAATTCAAGGTGGACTTTGCCCTCAAGCGTTCCAAGAGCGACCCGACAAAATACTATGTGTTTTTCAAAGGGCGCGACCAGGACGCTATCACCGCGGCGTTTACGGAGT
>CAJJPW010000040.1 GCA_905193725.1 uncultured Eubacteriales bacterium | reverse complement strand
TTCCCTCATTCTATGATTTCCACCCCTCACGCTATGCTGAAGGTGCTGGAAGATGTGGGTGATGACGATTTCGGGGGGCAATGCAAATGTGATTTGGAAAAAGAGGGCATTGTGGGGCAGTATATTATGCAGTTTCCTGGTCAAAAGACCGCCTGTGCTTTTGTCCTCAATTCCGAAGACAAAAAAAGTGAAGTATACGTCTATCCCGGCGCTATTCGCAGTGTTTCTCCGGAGGACATCGAAAAATATCGGGACGTTATTGAGGGAAGTTCTTTGATGCTGTTACAAAACGAAGTGAACGTGCAGGCACTGGAACGGGTGATTCGGATTGCCGGGGAAAAACAGGTTCCCATCATCTACAATCCGGCCCCGGCTCGGGAGATGCCAGAGGAGATCTTTCAATACATAACCGTTATTACTCCAAACGAGACGGAGGCTGCCCTGCTTACCGGACAAGATCCCGGTCAACCACTGGATGTGGAAAAGGCATTTTCCAGACTTGAAAAACTAGGCGTGGCAAACATCATCATCACTATGGGTGAAAACGGCTCTCAGCTGCTGCTGGGAGGGAAGCGATACACTGTGGTCCCCTTCCAGGGCGACGTGGTGAGTACCACTGGTGCAGGCGACTGCTTTAATGCTGGCCTTGCCGCTCATTATCTAGTCACAGGAGATCTACTGGCGGCAACGGAATATGCAACTATTGCCGCAGGCGTCCAAGTGACCCGACCAGGGGTGATTGCCAACATGCCCTATCAAGGGGAGATTAATACCTTATATGAAAAATTAAAAAACACATTGATTTGTAAAAATTAAAAATAGAGGGGTTTAAAAAGTTATGAAATTTTTAAATGCAGGCGCAGATGCATATGTACCAGACGGATCGACCATTGAAGAAGCGCTGAAGAGAACGACTTACCTTAGCATCGGAACACATCAGGACGACTGTGAGATCATGGCCTACCACGCGATTTCGCAATGCTATGACTCGGATGAAAATTGGTTTACGGCAGTAGTTCTGACGGATGGCCGCGGCTCACCCCGTTCCGGCGAGTTTGCAAACTACACGAACGAGCAGATTCATATTAAACGTTCGGCAGAACAACGCGTAGCAGCGGATGTGGGAAAATACAGCGCAGTGATCCAGCTGTGCTATACCAGTGAAGATGTTCGCACGAAAAGATGTGAAGATGTGGAAGAGGAATTAACCCACATCATCAGCCTGGCAAAGCCCAAATACATTTTTACGCACAACCCCATAGATCGGCATGAGACCCATCTAGGGGCGTGTATCCGCATCATCCATGCACTCAGAAAGACGCCTCGAGAATGCCGCCCAGAAAAGGTATATGGCATGGAAGTATGGCGTTCTCTGGATTGGCTGTCCGATGAAGAACGACTGCTCTTTGACACTTCTAGATACCCTAACATTGAAAACGGTGTGATCACTGCCTATGATTCCCAGTGCACGCCCTTGAAGCGGTTCGATTTGGCGGCCATCGGGCGGAGGTTGGGTAACGCCACTTTCCAGGCGCCGCGGGATAATGACACTACAAATTCGTGTTCTATTGGTATGGATCTGACACCCCTTATAGAGGATGAGGCGATGGACATCCGGGCATTTGCACTGGCCCGTATTGACAGATTTTATCAGGACGCAAAAGAGCTTTTAGACACATTTATATAAAGGAGTAAAAATTATGCATCTAATTATTACTGACAGCTATAAACAAAGTGCCGTTCTGGCCGCGCGGCAGACAGCGGACATTGTAGCACGCAAACCAAACGCACTGCTGGGGATGGCCACAGGAACAACGCCGATTCCACTCTATCAGGAACTCTGCCGGATGCAGAGCCAGGGAGAGGTAAATCTTTCTGGAGTCAGTACGATTAACTTAGATGAATACGTGGGTTTGGACGGCGGCGACGAAAATTCTTATCTATACTTTATGCGCAAATATTTTCTGGATCCCTTAGGGATTCCCCTTTCCCGTGTATACATTCCAAACGGCGTGGCAAATCCCACAGCCGAGATAGAGAGAATGAACGATTTCGCTGATCAGCATTCCATTGACGTTCAAATCCTCAGCGTAGGCGAGAATGGACATATTGGGTTTAATGAGCCGGCAGACATTTTTTATGACAAATATCACTTGGTGGAACTAACGGAAAGTACACGTCAAGCCAACTCCCGCTTATTTCAAGACATCAGCCAGGTGCCTGAACGCGCTATTACCATGGGCATTGGCGGCATTATGAGGGCTCGGAAGATCGTATTTTTGGCGAACGGCGAGAAAAAATTGGCCGCCATGAAGGCCATATTGGAGGAAGGAGATGTTACCCCGAAAAATCAGGGAACCATCCTCAAGTTCCATCAGGATTGCACCATCTATCTGGATCAAGAGCTTGCCGCCAGTATACAACCGGCTAGGCATGTTCAAGTAACATACGCCAAGTAATATCTAAAAGAATTAAGGAGGGAAAAGAAAATGATTAAGACAGCCATTGTAGGCGCTGGCCTGTGGGCAAATGAGCACGCCCGAATCTACAATGAGATGAAGGATGTGGAGTGCGTTGCCATTTGCGACATCAATGCCCAAAGGGCAAATGAGTTCGCCCAACGCAACGGAATACCGGAGGTGTACACCAGTCACAAGGAAATGCTGGCCAAATCGGGCTGTGATGCCGTGTCCATCGTCACACCGGACTTTTTACACACGAATATAGCTGTAGATTGCGCCAACGCTGGCCGGCACATGCTCATTGAAAAGCCGTTAGCTACCACCAAAGCGGACGTTTTCGCCATTCTCGATGCAGTAGAGAAAAACAGAGTTCGCGTTATGGTAGATATGCACAATCGCTTCAGCCCTCCGTTCAATAACGCAAAATATCTCCTGGAGTCAGGAAAATTCGGTCGTGCTGTCAACGCCTATTTCCGGCTCAACGATAGAAAGCATGTCGCAACAGATATGCTTTCCTGGGCGGCAAAATCCTCCATACTCTGGTTTTTGGGAAGCCATGCGCTGGATACCCTTAGCTGGGTGCTCCAGAGTCAGCCCAAGGAGGTCTTTGCCCGCAGCAGCCGGGGTGTTTTAGACAACTTAGGTGTAAAGGCTGTAGACGTATACCAGACCAGCATTGTTTTTGACAACGGCGTTATCGCACAAATGGAAAATGGATGGATTACCCCTAACGGCAACCCCTGTGTGAACGACATTAAGTTCAATGTGGTGTGCGAAAAAGGGAAGATCGATATCGATGCATCCAATAACAACCTGCTGAAAATTACTGACGAGACGCGGATGGACACCGGCGATTGTATTGTGGCCAATTCCATATTTGGCTATCACAAGGGCTTTGCCTATGAAAGTATCCGCCACTATATTGATAAGCTGCAGACAGGGGAAGCGTTTTTTATCTCACTAGATGATTGTGCAAATACCGTCCTGGCCCTACTGAATATTATGGAATCGGCAGAAACGGGTAAGGTAATTCCATGTGAACGAGTTTAAAGAAATTTATGTAATGAAAGATCATTACATAAAGGAAAAATCATTATATAAAAGAAGGAGGAAATTATGAAAAAGATCCTAGCCACCATCATCGCTCTGGTGTTGACGCTCGCACTCGTTTCTTGTGCGCAGCAAGCCGAGCCAACCAACTCTCTTTCTACGCCCACGGATTCTACCGCCCAGGGTGAAAGCACCCCGGAAAAGGGGAAAATCAAGATTGGCGCATGCCCTGCGGCCTCTGACGTTTCATTTTTTGTCGACCTTGGAAAAGGATTTGAGGCCGGCGGCGAAAAGTACGGCGCGGATGTAGACGTGCAGTATACGGAACGCAAGATCGAAAAAGAGATCTCGCTCACAGACACCTATCTTGCACAAGGCTATAATGCGATTGTCATGGATACGGTGGACAGCGCAGCTGTTTCCGGCCCTGCCAAGAAAGCCGCTGATGCCGGCGCTCTCTTTGCCTGTGCCGACACCATTCCCGATGAACCCGACCTCATGACGGTCAGCGTGTCCAGCGACAACGAGCAAGGTGGACGAGAAGCTGGTGAACTGATGAAAAAATATTTGCCCGAAGGCGGTAAGATCATTATGCAGACCTTTGACTATTCATCCCGCACTATGGACGGCAGATATGAGGGATTTAAGGAAGCCATTGAAGGCTCGGGAATAGAAATCGTGGAAGAGGTTTCCTGTAACGGTTCCAGAGAAGATTTCCAAAACAAAATTACTCCTATCCTGTCCAAATATCCTGACTTAGCCGGTATTTACTGTTCACAGGGCGATGCAGCCATGGGCGCGCTCACCGCGGTAGAAGGAGCTGGCTTGGAGGATCAGATTAAGATCATCGCCTTTGATGTGGATCAGGAAATTGGCGATAAGATCAAAAACGGTTCTGCCATTGTAGCAGGCGTAGCACAGTTTCCCTATGAAATTGGCCTGCGCACCATTTATGAGCTGCAGAAGGCATGGGAGACCGGCGAAGTGACCCACGAGATCGTCTTACTGCCCATCTTGCCGGTTGAAAAGGATACGGTGGATGAACTCCGCGCGGATTCTACGGCTTATTTGGAAAAATACAGCGATTATAGGGTGAATTAGAAAAAAGTCTGGCGGAGGGGGGCATCCCTCTCCGTTGCAGAGAAAGCACGAGAAAGTGCGGAGGTGAGATTGTGTCCACAATGCAAAACAACGCGGCAGTTGATCTTGTGGTGAGTATGCGGGAGATCGATAAGGGATTTTCCGGCGTCAGCGTGCTCAAACATGTGGATTTTAACTTGAAGCGGGGCGAAGTACACGCCATCGTCGGCGAAAATGGGGCTGGAAAATCCACATTAATGAACGTGCTCATGGGCGCCCTAACTCCTGAGCACGGGGAGATCCTCATCAACGGGAAGCGCCAACCCAGGGCCTATTCCATTGACCATGCTCTGAGAGCTGGTGTCACCATGATCCCTCAGGAGCTGGCCTTGGTTCCGGCCTTATCTGTAGCTGAAAATATTATGATGAGCCACCGGCCTAAGAACAAATTGGGGATCCTCAACAAAAAAGAAATGCTGCGCATTGCGCAAAAACATGTAGACGACCTGGGCTTTCACTTTAGCGTCAAGGCCCGGATTGATACCCTTCCCATCGCATACCGGCAGTTGGTTTGCATTGTTAAGGCAATTGCCGAAGGTACAAATATCATTATTATGGATGAGCCCACCTCGTCGCTGAGCGCGGAAGAAGTGACCAATCTGCATAAGATTATCCGGCAGATCGTGGAGAAAGGTACATCTATAATTTATATCTCACACTATATTGATGAGATATTTGCTATCTCTGACCGGATTACCGTCATGCGAGATGGTGTGAATGTAGGCACATTTGCAACCAAGGATATAACACAGCGCGAGCTCATCTCCATGATGGTGGGCGAGGAACTTTTGGAAACGCAAAACAAGCTAATAAGCCGCGTGCAGCAGGCAAACCAAGAGGAGATGCAACGGCAAGATCCTATCCTGGAGGTACGCGATCTAAAAATAAGTCCCATTGCGGAGCCCTGCAGTTTTAAGGCTTATCGCGGAGAGGTTCTGGGTTTGGCCGGGCTAGTGGGCGCCGGAAAGACAGAAATAGCAAAATGTCTATTTGGTATTACCAAAAATTCCGGTGGAGAAATATGGATCCAGGGCAAGGAAGTTTGCATCAGAAATCCTCAGGAGGCCTACGAGCACGGCATGGCCATCATCCCAGAGGATCGAAAGTTAGAGGGGCTTTGTTTGCTGTCTTCTGCTGAAGACAATATCTCCCTCGCACCTAAATACAGGAAAAAGATGTCGCGAATGGGAGTGCTGCGGCGAAAAGCGGTGCGCAAGGATGTTTTGGAATCCATCCAGGCGTTGTCTATTAAAGTGAGCTCACCTAGACAACGGGCCAAACGGCTTTCTGGCGGCAATCAGCAAAAGCTAGTTCTAGCAAAGGCCCTGCTTACCAAGCCCGAAATTTTGATCCTGGACGAGCCTACTCGGGGCATTGATGTAGGCGCTAAAGGTATTATTTATGAACTTATCCGGAATCTGCGGGACGAGGGGCTTTGTGTGATTTTCTGCTCCTCTGACGTACAGGAGATTGCGCTGGTCTGTGACCGAACCTTGATTTTGCGCAACAACAAGATTGTGGCCGAATTGCAGGCAGGGGAATGTACGGTGAAAAATATTTTAAACTATGCGGCGGGGAGCGAAAACCATGAAAAATAGTAATGCAAAAAGTATAAAAGGACTGTTGAAGAACGAGTTTGTGGCTAAATATGGCGTATTGATCTTCATTATTTTGGTGATGATGGTCGGTACCACTATTGTAGAACCTGTGTTTCTAAATCCCGCAAATCTGCTCAATCTGCTCGTCAATAATAACAATGTGTTTCTCACAGCCTTTGGCATGACGTTTGTCATCATGGCAGGTGGGATAGATTTGGCGGTGGGCTCTCTGGCAGCGCTCAGCGGGATGTTCGTGGCCATGTTGTTAGCCAGTGGAGTTGGCGCAATTTGGGCGTTCCTCATCACTTTGGTGGTGTGTTATGGCCTAGGTATGTTAAATGGCCTGATCATTACAAAATCTAAAATAGCGCCCTTTGTCATGACGTTAGGAACCATGACCATTTACCGCGGTCTGGCAATCGCCATTAACGATGGCTATACCATTCCCATCTCCATTGAGGATCCATTCACCTTTCTGGGCAGCGGAAGTATTCTGGGAATTCCGGTCCCCATCTGCATCATCATTATCGTGTTTTTAATCGGTGCCTTTCTCCTTGCCCGCACAAATATTGGGCGCAATGTTTATGCGGTAGGAGGGAATATGGAGGCTGCACGCATTTCGGGAGTTAATATCCTCAGCACCAATATGTTTGTATACGGTATGTGCACGTTACTAGCCGGACTGAGCGGCATGATATTGGCGGCTCGGATGTACACTGGACTTCCTTCTGCCAGTTCTGGCTTGGAGACGCAGGCCATTGCAGCAGTGGTGCTAGGAGGCACCAGCTTTACCGGCGGCGACGGAGATATCTTTGGCACAGTGCTGGGTGTACTGCTGCTGGCCATCATGCTCAATTGCATGGTGTTGCTGGGCGTTCCTGCCTGGTTGCAGAGCGTGTTCCAGGGTGTCATCATCATTGTGGCTGTTATCTTCGACCAGATTCGA
Organism: uncultured Eubacteriales bacterium; assembly: GCA_905193725.1. Taxonomy (GTDB): domain Bacteria; phylum Bacillota; class Clostridia; order Christensenellales; family Christensenellaceae; genus CAJJPW01. The sequence continues at coordinate 4,810 of CAJJPW010000040.1, read as the reverse complement.
AAATCCAAATAACGGGGGTAAGAATATGTTAAAATGTTTTGACCTACAAGGTAAAACAGCTATTATCACTGGCGCAGGCGGGGATCTGGGCAAGGTGTTTGCCAAGGCCATTAGCCAAGCCGGGGCGCAAGTCTTCCTCCTTGGACGCAGCCTGGATAAAGTGGCAGCCGTTTCCCGGGATATCCGGGAAAGCGGCGGTCAGAGCGACTGTTGCTCCTGCGATATCTCCAACGAGGTAAGCATAAACGACGCTGTAGCGATGTGCATTGCCAAATACGGCAAGGTGGATATCCTTGTCAACTGTGCAGGTTATAACCGCATCAATCTCTCCCCAATGGACACGGACACGGATACTTATAACAAAGTAGTGCAGACAAACCTCATTGGTACGCTGAATATATGTAAAGCTTGCGCTCGAGACATGATGAAGCGGAAGTGGGGACGCATTGTAAACATTTCGTCCATTTCCGGTCTCATTGTGAATAAGGGCGTGTTTGGCGGATCCTATGAAGTTACCAAAGCGGCCATGATTATGATGACCAAGACGCTTGCGGTGGAATGGGGGAAGGAGGGTATCTGTGTCAACTCCATCGCACCGGGATATTTTGCCACCCAGTCGAATAAGAATTTCTTCGCGGCGGACGAGACATTTTATGGCAAGGTGTTGGGAATGATCCCTATGGGGCGCCTAGCTGAGCCTGAAGAACTCATAGGCGCGCTCATTTTGCTGTGCTCCCAGGCGGCCAGCTATATGCAGGGCGAATGCATCGTAGTGGATGGAGGATATACCTGCTGGTGAAAATCCACTGTTTTATGGAAAATGATTGCAAATAGAAAAGAAGGAGTATAGAATATAATAGGACAAATAATTTATTTATAAGTGGGGTTATAAGGTGGGAATCTTTGCTCATAAGATTGATAAAAATTCGGTAGTTCCATTGTATTATCAACTCAAAGAAATCATCATGAGTGAGATAAAAAATGGCTCTTACAAGGAAGATAGTATACTGCCAACGGAAAATGAGATCAGTCAGCATTTTGCCATCAGCCGAAATACAGTCCGGCAGGCGATATCTATGCTTGTGCAGGAGGGGTGGCTATATCGGGTGAAAAGCAAGGGTACGTTTGTCACATGCCCACAAATAGACCAAGGATATATCCAAAAAATCGAATCGTATAAGATCCGCGTGAGCAAGGACGGAATGAAGGCGCGCACAGAGGTCATTGATATGAAGGTGATAGAGGCGGATGAAAAAGTGGCGGAAAAGCTTCAGATCGCCAAGGCAGAGAAAGTCATCCAGCTTTCGAGGCTGCGCTTTGCAAATGAAAAGCCTATGGCCTATATCGACACCTATATGTCCCTTGTCCGGTGTGGCTTTATTCTGGACTATGATTTTGCCCAGGAATCGCTTTATAAAGTGTTGCAGCAGGATATTGCTACAGAGGTGAAATACGTCAACCGCCTTATCCGGGCAGTGCCCTCTAAGGAAATTGATTTTAAATATATGCACATCAGCAAGGAGATCCCTATTCAGTTGATCACATCGGTGGGATTTAATGTATACGATGTACCCATTGAATATTCCGAGGGCCGGTATCGCGGAGACCTCAATAGTTTCATTATAACGGTGTTTCCATCACAAGACGAACATACGGAAAAATAATAAGTAGAACCTCATGGTTGTTTTGGCTTTAGGGCGCACAGCAAAAAAATTGTGGACCCATTGTTTTGTGCACCCAAAAAACGAGGCGGAGGGGTATATGGATATAAAAGAGAGACTGCTTTTTTTGATAGAGGATAACCGGGAGAGGCTCATTGAGATCTGTCGCCGGCTTATAGACATTGAAAGCGTGACGGGAAATGAAAAGCGCGTGCAGGAAGAGGTGGCGGCCATCTTCCGGGAGATCGGCATGGAAATTGATATGTGGGAACCGGATGACGAAGAGTTGCGCCGCTGTGAATATTTCAGTGAAACCGGTGAGAGTTTTAAAAATAGGCCGGTGGTAGTAGGCCGGCTCCCAGGAAAAGATCCCGGCAAGGGCAGAACATTGCTGATAAACGGTCATGTGGACGTAGTGACGCCGGAGCCGATAGGAAAATGGAACACTGATCCCTTTCAAATGGAGATCTGCAACGGTAGACTATATGGCCGGGGGGCTTCGGATATGAAGACTGGCTTGGCAACTGCTATCTTCTGCGTAGAGATGTTGAAAAAGTGCGGAGGCGCCAATAGCGATATCACCATTATGAGCGTTCCCGGAGAGGAAAACGGCGGCAACGGCACTGTGGCCGCAATTATGCGAGGATATACGCAGTTTGACGGTGCGGTGTACCCTGAGCCTACTTCCAACTGTATTCAGCCTGCCCACCGGGGAGCAGCATTTTGGCGCATTCATATTGATGGCAAAGCCTCCCACGGCGGCACCAAATATAAAGGCGTGTCGGCAGTGGAAAAGGGAATTAAGATCGTACAAGCGCTAGCGGAGCTGGAAAAGACTCGCCATGAAAACATTTGCAGCAAAAATATATTTTATAAAGATTATCCCCTGAGCGCACCGGTGACAGTGGGGATATTTCGTGGCGGCCAGTTCACCAGCGGCGTACCAGAATACTGTATGATCGAGGGATGTATCGAATACGTTTATGGAGAGCATAGCGCAGATGTGACCCGGTCTCTGGAAGAGACGGTGGCTGCGGCTTGCGTGGGCGACCCGTGGATGGAAACTCATCCCCCAAAGGTAGAGTGGTTTGGCCTGCGCTATGAGCCCGCTGCCACCGAGCGTGATCATCCTATGGTGAAGCTGGCCGAGGCATGTTATGAGGAGATCACAGGGAAGAAGGCCGTGGTAAATGGCTTTGAGGCGGGGACGGATATGCGACTGATTCGCAATCCCTTTGGCGTCCCTGGATTTATGTTCGGCGCAGGGGATATCAGCATGGCTCACGCTCCCAACGAATTTGTAAATATCGAGAAACTCATGGAAAATGCAAAAGTGCTCTGTACATTTATGGCCGCGTGGTGCGGCATGGACGGAAAAAAAGATGAAACGGAGGTATAAGAGATGGGTTCTGAATGTGAAAATTGCGGCAAAAAGTGTGGCGAGCTGCGAGAGCTGCCGGGAAAAAGATCTACCGAGCTCAAAGAGCAGCTGCTGAAGAACGAATCTGGTGGAACGTATTGGCGGGCGCCCTTTGGTGGACAAGAGTCCATGCCTGTATTCCAGCGACAGAGCGGCGTACGGCACTGGGATGTGGACGGCAACGAATATATCGATACCTATGGCCCTTTTGCAGCATCTTGCTTGGGGCATATCCCGGAAACGGTCATAGATGCAGTGTACAAGCAAGCTAAGACGCTAATGCACTTGGCGGATATGCCCAGCATTCCCCGTGCAGAGTTGATGAGTGAGCTGGCCAGCATCGCGCCAGAGGGTATGGACCCTGTGATCCATACAGAAATTGGCGGTGGCCCGGCAGTGGAGTTGGCACTACAGATCGCGGAATACCATACTCCCGACCCGCAGCACGCTATCATCTCCTATTACGGCGGTTATCATGGCCGTATGTCCGCAGGATTATCCGCTACGCCTTGTGCCTATTACCGGGAAAAGGTGCCTGCCATCAAAAACGATATTGTGCGTATCCCTTTTCCCTATTGCTATCGTTGCTTTTACGGACGGGAATATCCTAGCTGTGAACTGTTCTGCTTAAAAAGCCTGCGGGAGATGTTTAAGACTCCTGAATGCGGACTGTATGACCCGGCTACCAGAGTAAACCTGGTCTCCACACTATTGGCCGAGCCTGCACAGTTCCATGGAGGTGGGATCTATCCTCCTATGGAATATTGGAAGGGTATGCGGGATATTTGTGATGAATTTGGGATTGTTATGATCGCCGACGAAATTGCCATCGGCATGGGCCGTACAGGCAAATGGTGGTGCATGGAACAATACGATGTGGTACCAGATCTGTTGGTGACATCGAAGGCCCTGTCCGGCGGTGTGGCCGCTTTCCGCTGTCATGGGCAAACGGGAGATTATGAACGCCTGGGCGGATAAACCGGATAAACACATGGGTACTTGGCATGGTAGCGCCTTGGGTTGTACTGCGGCTACAGCCACCATCCGGGAGATCAAACGGTTAGGACTGCTTAAGCAGGCGCAGGAAATGGGGGACTACTTAAAAGACGGCTTGCTGGCCTTAAAAAAAGAACATGCCCTCATCGGCATTGTGGAGGGAATGGGCCTGGGACTGGGCATAGAACTGGTCAAGAGCCGGGCGACCAAAGAGCCGGCAAAGGACGAGACAGAATTCATCGTAAAGCGGGCGCTAGAGCGAGGCGTACTACTCAATCTCTCCAGCTATTACGGAAATCGCATCACCTTTATGCCACCATATGTCATCACCCGGCAGGATATCGATCTGGTGCTACGGGTATTGGATACGTGCCTGGCTGAAGCAGAGAAGAAATACTGTTGACGAAAGGGAAGGGATGGCGGTGTGCGACCGCTATTCCTTCTATTTTTATAAAGGAATTAGGAGTATTCCGGGAAAGGAGAAAATATGGAAAACGTGAAAATCGGACTCATCTGTGTGGGACTAGAGGGAGAACGAAACGATATCGCAGAAGAAAATTGGAAAAAAGCAGGGGCAAAACTGAGAGAGGCAGGACTGAATGTGATAGACTTACAGAATGGTGTGACGCGCACACGAGAGCAAGTCTGCGCCGGGATACAGCGGTGTGCGGATGCAGATACTGTGGTCTTCCTAATTGGCACATGGATATTGGCCAATCACATTGTAGATGCT